>JAILRW010000157.1 GCA_024698005.1 Sphaerochaetaceae bacterium
CTATCAAGATGGTAGTGCTTACCATCCTTGACAAAGTCATTTCCAATACCAAAGAAGGCAAAAGTTGTATTAGCTTCTCTGCACTCATCACTGAGAGCTTTTACCCAAGAATAATCGCAAGGTCGAGCTCCGTCATAATTTTCTCCATCACAATAGACCTGTTCAATTCTTCCAAGGGCAAGATACTTCTTTATACTGACAGGACCGATAAAGGGAGCACACATGATTCCAACGTGCTTGAATGGTAAAGAAAGCAGAATGGGAATCCTCTCATCTGCCCTTCTCTGATTTTCACAAGTAACATTGAGCATTACATTGTCCCATCCATCATTCCAATCGGAAGGTAGGGATTCAAGTACACGCTCTGGTCGTTTAGTGAGAAGGAAAAAGATTACATCGGGTCGCTCATGGATTATATCCCACGCTTCAGCTCTCCACTTATCGGCTTCTTCAAGAAAGAAGTCGCTGGTCATGCAAACTCTAATGGTCTCACCACTTTTAACAATGTAGCTTCCATTTCTGCTCTTATGGAGAGGATAGTTGAAATTCTTCCCTGTTCTGTAAATGAAAGAACCATCAGCACCACGCTGACGGTCTAGAAAATACATATAACAATTCTCACACCCTTCTGAGCACTTTCTACAACCGTGCCAAGGGTTCCATATATCGTGCATATATCAGAAGAAGATTGCAGGATCGAGTGCGATGCCCAACTGCTCTATCTTGAAATATAGCCTTGGTCTATCACTCTGACTTGATTCAGTAGAAATAGTGCCGATAACACTTCCTTCAGAAACTTCTGAACCAACCTTTACATCTACCCTGTCCAAAAAAGCATAGGAGGTCTTATACCCACCCTCGTGCTGAAGAATAACGAAACGGCCAAGCTCTGGAGAATTTCCTACATCAACAACAGAGCCTTTACTCGCTGCAGTGATTGAAGCATTCTCTTCACCGGAGATATAAACACCATCCAGAGACTTATTCTTGCCCTTCAGACGCTCTCCAAAAGAAGCTGTGATCGTTCCATTGACAGGTTTCTTGAAAACGACCTCTGTTCCTGTAGATACTTTTTCTTCTACGATTGGGAGATCTGGGATGTAAATCTCCTGTCCAACATAGATCTTATCATTTTTTAGACCATTCAACTCCTGAAGTTTTTTCCATCCAAGGCCAGGGTTGAATTTCATTGCAATCTTAGAGAGGAAGTCACCAGCCTGTACAATGTAAAGCTGGCAGTCTCTATCAGGAATCTGAAGGAGCATACCCTCTTCCAGATTTGCAACATTCTTCAGCTTGTTCACGCTGATTACAGTCTGAATCTTGAGACCATAACGTTCAGAGATGGTTGTTATATCCTCTCCCTTCACGACTTTATGTGTTGTAAATTTTATTACATCAGCCTTAGTCTCTTCTAGATCAAGCTGCTTTACAGTGACATTCTCTTTTATTTCGGAGGTTTTTTCTTCGACTACCTTGCTTGTTTCTGTTTTGTTACTAGCTGAGTCTTTTGGTTGGGAAAATATCATATATGCAATGAGTGAGACCAGGAAAAGAAGAACACAGAAAAGAGCTAGAAGACCAACGTTGCCTCTGCCTCCTCTAGAAGATGATCTTCTTCGATCACTAGAATACTGAATGTCATCATAGCTATCTCTACTCATTATTTTTTGACAATCCTCTATAATACTTCTAATATAACATTCAATGGGTAACGATAACAACAGGCAGGTTTTTCGATTTTTCAGGATTTTGGCCTGTATCCTTTTCTTGATTCTAGCTCTCAGAGTTACCTATATCGTCATATTCAATAAAGAAAGTAAAAGGATCTATAACGACCCAGAAGTTGCCAAGGATGTTGTCAGAGGCGAGATTGTTGATAGCAAGAACAACCTCCTGGCAATCCAGACACTGCAGTATGCCCTGTATATAAATATTGACAATGTGGAAGATGTCAAAACGCTAGCACAGACAATCTCTCCATACGTTTTCATCTCCGAGGAGGAAATAGAGAAAAAGATTAAAAACTCCACAAAGAGAAACGTTACAATCGATAAGATACCAAAAGAGTATGCAACCTCACTTGAGAAGTTGATAAAGGAGAAGAACCTATCAGCTCAGATATCCATGGTCAGCTACAATGGTAGAAGCTACCCTGCTGGTTATCATGCAGCTCATCTTATTGGTGATGTAGATATAGACAACCATGGAAAATATGGAATTGAAAAGGATTACGATGCTCTTCTACTTCCTTATCCAGAACTAGATAAAGAAACAACCTATGGAAACAATCTTGTTCTGTCCATAGAGCTTCCTGTTCAATATCTTCTTGATTCACAGCTAAAAAAACTATCTCAGGTAAACAATATTGATAAACTCTCTGGAATAATTATGGATGTATCAGATGGTAGTGTCTTAGCTATATCAAAATACCCATTTATCGATCGCTCAGAGACTATCAAGATAGATGAGGACAAGAGCTACAAGGTTGGAGCCATAGCAGAACTTCTATCTTCAGCTCTGGCTATAGAAAAAGGTTATGAGAATGAAATAGGCCAGCTTGAAAATGTCGCTACTATAAACAATGAAGAAATCTACAACTTCTACAAAGAGCTTTTTGCCTTCTCCCCTTCTTTCGATTTACCAGATTTCAACAGTTGGAGTGAACAGGATAGAAAAGCAGTTCTAACTGGCCAGCTATTCGATCTTGATATCTATTCAATTGCATCTGCTGTTGTATCTCTTGCTGATGGAGAGGTCAAAAAACCAATAATTGTAAAGAAGATAGATTCCAAGATTGAACGAAAGATACAGGGAAAGAGTGTAGAAACTAGAACTGTATTCTCTAGTGAAACTGCTTCACAAATAAGAAATTATCTTAAGATAATTGCGGATCAGGATCCATATTTCAAGAAGATTGAAGATATAGATATTGCGGCTATAAGTCTGTTTGATGAGAGCTCGTCAACTATCGCTCTAGTACCCGCTGACGAGCCTAAATTCTTAATCTATATAACAAAGAGTAATGAAGAAGGCAGTACCCCCAATGGAGATACTGCCTACATAGCTTCCCAGGTAATCAAGGGGCTTATTGGACAAGGTAAACTTACCTCGAACAATCAGAAGCGCCTTGAAATCTACTAGAGAATATATCTTGAAAGATCCTGGTGAGAAACGACATTTTCAAGTCTCTCATTCACATATTGCTCAGTAATTGGAATTGTCTGACCAACTATCTGGTCTGCTGAGAAGCTTACCTCCTCTAGCAATCTTTCCATTATCGTATATAGTCTTCTTGCTCCGATGTTATCAGTATTCTGATTTACTTCATATGCAAGCTCTGCGATTCTTCTTACTCCACCTTCAGTGAAATCTAGCTTGACACCTTCTGTTCCGATCAAAGCCTCATACTGCTTGGTAATAGCATTACTTGGTTCAGTAAGAATTCTATAGAAGTCGTCTGCACTCAAATCATTGAGTTCTACACGGATTGGGAATCTACCCTGAAGCTCAGGAATCAGATCACTTGGCTTTGAAAGAGAGAATGCACCTGCTGCTATAAAAAGGATATTGGTCGTATCGATTACACCCCACTTGGAGGAGACCTTGGTTCCTTCTACGATTGGAAGAATATCTCTCTGAACACCCTCCCTAGAGACTTCACCACGGCTTGATGGGTTTGAACCACCTGCAATCTTGTCTATCTCATCAATGAAGATGATTCCCATCTCTTCTGTTCTCTTCTTTGCCTCTTCAATGACCTTTTCCTTGTCAATTGTTCGGTCAAACTCCTCTTCCTTCAAGATCTCTCGAGCTCTCTTTACAGAGAGTTTCCTTCTTCTTGGCTGCTGGAAGATTGAACCAAGGTTTTTCATGGCCTCCTGGATATCATCCATACCATTTCCATTTCCCATGACTCCAATTTCCACACGGGATGTAGGATTGACCTTTATCTCAACCTCTTTATCCTCAAGCTTTCCCTGCTTCAAGAGTTCTCTGAATTTATCTCTAGGAGATGTTTCAATATCTGTAATCTCCATAGTGTTTGCAAGAGAAGGCATCAAAAGGTCCAATAATTTTTCATTTACTCTTGTTTCTATCTCCTGTTCCTTCAAAGCAGAGAACTCGGACTGGACAAGCTGGATTGAGGCTGCCATAAGATCCTTTACCATTGACTCGACATCTCTACCAACGTAACCAACTTCTGTATATTTTGTTGCCTCGACCTTTATAAAAGGAGCATTTGCAAGCTTAGCTATTCTCCTTGCAATTTCTGTCTTACCAACACCAGTTGGACCAATCATCATTATATTCTTTGGGATGATTTCATCCCCGATGCTGTTCTCCAATAGCTTTCTTCTGGAACGATTTCTAATTGCAATTGCAATCATCTTCTTGGCATCGCTTTGGCCAATGATATACTTGTCCAGAGCCTCTACTATTTCACGAGGAAACATTTCATCAAGACTTTTGGCCATCAGATAACCTCACTTATAATATTAGAATTTGTATATATGCAGATACGGGATGCAATCAATACACTCTTTTTTGCGATCTCTTCTGCACTCAGTTCTGCTCCTGAGTCAAGATAAGCCTCAGCGGCAGCTTGAGCAAAGCTTCCACCTGAACCGATTGCCAACGTATCCCCTTCTGGTTCAAGCACATCACCTACTCCGCTGATCATGAAAAGCTTCTTTCCATCAGACGCTATCATCATTGCTTCTAGGTTTCTCAGCTGCTTGTCCATTCTCCACTGCTTTGCCAACTCTACAGCGGCTCTGGTTATATCCCCGTTGTAACTCTTGAGTTTCTGCTCAAAAAGTTCATAGAGGGTGAAGGCATCTGCAGTGGAACCAGCAAAACCAATTATTATCTTCCCATCATAAAGTCTTCTGACCTTATGGGCGTTTCCCTTGACAACTGTATTGCCCTGAGTTACCTGTCCATCACCTGCAATACAGACCTTGCCATTCTTTCTGACAGCACATATGGTAGTACCCTGCATTTAAAACTCCTATGCATGTGGATGAGCATCGTTATAGACTTTCTTCAGTCTTGGCCTCGCCACATGTGTATAAATCTGTGTCGTTGAAATGCTCTCGTGTCCGAGAAGCTCCTGAACGACTCTAATATCTGCACCTCTTTCAAGAAGATGCGTTGCAAAACTATGCCTGAGAGTATGAGGAGTAAACTCCTTCTGCCAGCCTAGTCTTGTCTGATAATCAGTAAAGATAATATGAGCAGAGCTGAACGGCAAACGTTTTGCCCTACTTGATATGAAAAGAGCTCCATCATCAACTACGCCCTTTGATTCAACATATTCTGCTCTAAGATTTATGTAATTCTTTAGAGCCTTTATCGTATAAGGGCTCAAGAAAATAAAGCGAGTCTTTCCACCCTTACCCTTTATTCTTATCCTTCTCTCGCTGAAATCTATCATGTTGATATTCACACTGAGTGCTTCACTGATTCTTGCGCCCGTGTTGTAAAGAAATAGAAAGAGCATATGATCTCTCTCATCGAGAAATGTATTTCTCTCGATGGACAATAGCTCCTTAACTTCACTCTCACTTAGGACGGAAGGAAGTCTCTGAGCTCGCCTCTTGAGTGAAACAGCATCAAATGGATTATCTTTTACGATTTCTCTTTTCATGAGAAAAGCAAAGAATGTCCTTACTGTAGTCAACTTCTGAAGAATGCTTCTCTCAGAATTCTCACACTCATCCCTCAGATACTTTGAAAACAATCTAGCATCATAAACTGTAAAATCGGAAAGACTATTATTGTACATCTGAAGAAACTCAAAAAACTCCTCCAGATTTCTGGAGTAGGCCTTCTGTGTATTCTGACTCAGCTGTCTTATCCCACCAGTATATGAGATAAACTCTTCTAGCAGTTCCCGATCACTCATAGCACAAATATACCACTTCATTTTACTTTCAAAAAGGAAAGGCTATGTGTTTTGTCATACACATAGTGACCACTTGGCTCTTCATACAGATAACCTAAGGGGGATGGGATTATCTGATTTATAGAGTCAATGACAGGTGCCCCTTCAAGAGCAAGCTCTCTTGCAAGCTTATCCTTCAAGGAGCTGCGATGCAGAAATACTGCCTTGCCGTTATCAAGCAATCTGGTTGCATGGCCATATTCTCCGCCTCCCATATTCACAAAGATAGTAAAGGAAGTATTGAGCATAAGATAACGGTTATATATCAGATTCTTCCCTGATACCTTCTCATCAGTACAGAATGGAGAAACAATTGCTCCATCACCCAACACAACAGGACTAAATATTTTTCTATCCTCAAGATAGTATTCCATCCCTCCAGGAAGAAGGACCAGCACCTTTCCATCCCCATCTTTTGTGCCCTCGAGCAGAGCACTGGCACAGCCAGATCTGAAAAAGTTCATCTTGTATGGTATATGATTCAGTGCACACTCAAGACCAAGACGATATGAAGCATAGAGCTGGTGACTCTGCTCTGAAAAGTTTGCAATTATACAAAGTTCAGTATCAAAGGGCTTTCCAATTGAAGAAACAACATAAGGTGAATCTTCAAAATCAAAGGGATATTCTTCCTCGCCCTTCTCATAAAAGGCAACCCCTTCCTTCCAGCATTTTTTCTGGGAAAGCGGATAATTACTTGCACATAGCAGATTGATTTTACTCATATATCACCTCTACAAGTAAAATCAAAAAAATGTATTAAAAAAGTGAAATCAAAATATTTCCAAGCAATAGCACTAGCACAACTACAAGCAAAGGTCTGACAACCTTGTCACCACCTTTTATTGCCAGAGTAGCGCCAAGCTTGTTTCCAACAATGGAACAGATCATGCAAGGAATTCCAATTGAATAGTAGACATTTCCATTAATTACAAATGTTGTGAAAGCAGCAATATTGGATGCAAAGTTCATTAGCTTTGTGTTGCCACATGCATCAAGGGTATCAAGGCCAACAATAGTAGTGAATGCTATTGTCAGGAACATACCTGTTCCTGGCCCAAAGAAGCCATCATAACAGCCAACGACAAGGCCAATAATACCTGTAAGGAACAGAGCGTAGATATCTTTCATCTTCTTTGTTGTATTTGCACTCTTCTTCTTCAAAGTAATAAAAGCAAGAACAGGAATTACACAGATGAGCAGATACTTCAGATAGTAGTCTGAGAATCTCAATGCGATCTGGGCCCCGATAGCAGAACCAATTATAGAAAATACAGCTCCGACCAAAGCAAGACGCCAGATTACATGGCCTTTCTTGGAATATTCATAAAAGGCAATTGCGCCTCCAAAGGTAGAGGAGAATTTGTTGTTGCCTAGTGCATAGACAGGAGGAAGACCGAGTGAATAGTAGGCAGGAAGACTGATGAGTCCACCACCGCCAGCAATCGAATCTATAAAACCAGCAAGAAAAACAATAAAAAACAGCAGTGCATATTGCCAGATTTCAAGCTCGAGCATCACTCCTCCTCGATATCAGCTAGAGGGCTGAATGTATCGAAGGCACTCTTTAGTCCACTAGTATCGAGGTGAGTATATATCTGTGTTGTCTGAATGTCACTATGTCCAAGAAGTTCCTGTACTTCCCTGACTCCTGCTCCCCCTTCAAGAAGATGCGTAGCAAAGCTATGACGTAGAGCATGCACAGTACTTTCTATTCCCAGCTCTTCAACTACAGAGTGAAATCGCTTATGCATTCCCTGTCTCGTAATTCTTTCACCACGTCGTCCAAGAAAGAGAGCATTTGCATCTCTTCTCTTAAGCTTGTAGCTCCTTGATGAGTTATCGGCAGCCTTCAATAGGATTGGCCTGACTTCAGATAGGTATCTATCAAGCGCTTGCTTAGCGTATGAGCCTACAAAACAGGTCCTCTCCTTATCACGCTTTCCAATTACTCTGAGAGTACTCTCTTCGCTATCGTAGGAGGAAATATCCAACCCAACAGCTTCACTGATTCTAAGGCCACATGAGTAGATCAATTCAAAGAATGTGTAATCACGGAAGGCAAGAATATCATCTTCTTCCTTCTTGAATGCAGACAGCAACTCATTTACAGCATCCCTAGAAAGGACATAAGGTAGGTACTCTTCATTCTTTGGCTTATCAAGCAGCAGTGCAGGATTATCCTTCCTGATCTTTTCAGAAACAAGAAAACGGAAGAAGGATCTGATAGCAGAAAGAATCTTGGAATCAGTTCTTGAAGAGAGGCTCTTTTCTCTTTCAAGCAATGCCTCTTCAAGCTCTGATATACTCATGGTTGAAATATCAATACCTTTGTTTGAACAGAACAAAAGGAGGTATTCCACTTCCCTTGTGTATACCTCCCGAGTTTTAGCATCAAGTCTCCTCTCCTGATCAAGGTAGAAATCGTAGTTTCTTACTAATTCAACAGAGGAGCTATCTAGCTTATTTGTTTTCGTCATTCAGGTTGTTATATCTAAGAACTGCAGGAGTGTTGATATCCTGTCCTGCTGGTCTATTCTTGAAGCGATCGATAAGATCCTGAACACGGTTGATCTTAATCTGGTTAAGATCATCCTGACCACTCTTTGCCTGACGTGTCTGAGCAAAGCTATTGACTGAAGGTTGAGGATTATATCCAACATTTGGTCTTGGGGTAGGCTTCTCATTAGGCTTAGCAGTAAAAACATTGACCTTTGAGTCAACAGTTGTGCTAGGTCTTGGGCCACCCTTTACATCGAATCCTGTTGCAACGACGGTTACCTTGATCCTATCACCAAGCTCTGCATTGAAGGACTGACCAGAAATGATGAGTGCATCCTCAGCACAGCGAGACTGGATAAGTTCATTGACACTCTCATACTCCTGGAGAGTAAGGTTGTCACTACCACAGATATTGACAAGCACACTTTTAGCCCCATCGATTGAAGCATTCTCAAGAAGAGGATTACTGATTGCAGATGTAGCAGCATCAAGAGCTCTGTTGGTACCTTCACCAAAACCGATGCCCATCAAAGCATCGCCCTTGCCCAACATGACAGTCTTTACGTCAGCAAAGTCGATGTTGATTTCACCTGGCTCTGTAATGAGTTCTGAAATACCCTGTACACCCTGGAAAAGAACCTCGTCAGCCATCAAGAAAGCTTTTCTGATCGGAGTATTTGGTTCTGTTACCTTGAGTAGATACTGGTTAGGGATGATGATGAGAGTATCGACCTGCTTTCTGAGTCTCTCTATACCTGTCTGAGCCAGCTGCATCTTCTTTGCACCCTCAAAACCGAATGGAGTTGTAACGACACCAACAGTAAGAGCACCACAGCCCTTAGAAATCTCAGCAACTACGGCTGCAGCACCTGTTCCAGTACCACCACCCATACCTGCTGTGATGAAGACCATATCTGCACTCTCAAGCTCAGCCTTTATCTCTTCCTTGGACTCGATAGCAGCCTTTTCTCCGATCTCAGGCTGGCCACCAGCTCCAAGACCACCAGTAAGCTCCTTACCGATAGCAATTCGGGTTTGAGCATTAGATCTCTGGAGCGCCTGTACATCTGTATTGAGAGCGACAAAGTCAACCTTCTTCAAGCCCTGAGCAATCATACGATTGACAGCATTACCGCCACCACCGCCAACGCCAATGACCTTGATGATAGTTGGTGCACTCTGTTCTCCAGTTGTTGTATCTTCTATATCAAATAGTCCGAATGCCATATATTTCTCCTAAAATAACCTACCGAATAAACCTTTTATCTTGCCAAACACTGCTCTTGGTTCTTTGTCTTTCTTAGAATTTGAGCTGTTCACTATTGCCACTTTCTTGGCCTCACTCTTCAAAAGTCCTAAAACTGTTGAATACTGAGGATTGATGTAGCTCCTATCAAGGCCGCCCATTGCTTCAGGGAAACCAACACGAGCTGGCATCCTGAAGATTTCAGATGCAAGGTCTGCAACACCTGAAAGCATTGAACCGCCACCGACTAGAACAACTCCGCCACCAAAGCCCTTTTGAATATTTAGTTTCTCGAGCTTGCTTTGCAACATGATGAAGATCTCGGCCATTCTTGGTTCGATGATTTCAGCAAGAGCCTTCTTGGCAATCCTTTCAGGAGGCATACCTCCAACTTGAGGGATCAGGACAACCTCTTCTGGGCTGACTGAAGGAACATAGCAGCTGCCATATTCACATTTGATCTGCTCAGCAAGCTGCTTTGGTTTGTTCAGAATGTAAGCGATATCATTAGTTACTGCTTCTCCTCCCAAGGCAACTCCACCTGCATAAACTGGGCCTCCCTGATTGTAAGCAATCATGTTGGTAGTACCACCACCAATGTTTATCAGGATTGTACCCATCTCCTTCTCTTCAGCAGAAAGGACAACTTCACTATCAGCGACAGCCTGGAGCATCACTCTCTGAACCTGAAGGCCAGCCTTCTGAACACACTTCCTCTGATTTTGGCAAACTGATGAGTTTCCACCAATCAGAAGGACCTTGCTTTCAAGTCTGTGTCCAGTCATATCTATAGGATCCTTGATGCCTGCTCTTGAATCAACGATGAACTCCTGGACAAGAACATGAAGAATCTCTTTATCACGAGGAAGGTCTACCGCCTTAGCTACATCAATAGATCTGAATATATCGTCTCTCTTTACTTCCTGCTCCATGTTGTTGATTGGAACAACGCCATTGGAGGGAATACCAACAATATGGTCACCACCAACACCAAGAACTGCAGCGTTGATCTCAACACCTGCCTGAAGCTCGGCTTCGTTTATTACGGAGTTTACAACTTTGAGTGCCTGCTCAATATTTAGGATACTTCCTGAGCGGACCCCTTCAGAAGGTTTTTCACAGAGGGCATCTATCATGAGTTGACCGTCCCTGCTGACAGAGCCAATTACCGCTCTTGTCATGCATGAACCGATATCAAGGCCCATCATTATTCTGTCTCCTGCCATTACACACTCCCAACGTTTCTTCTTACCAGGGCATCTCTATATAAGTCATAGTTGACTGTCTTCCTGGCGATTATAGAAGCAGGATCCGTCCCTACTTCTTTCTCAATTACTTTAATACTATCACTTATGCGATTTTTTGAAACTCTTTCACGAACAAAAATTGTAGAAAAAAGGCTTCCTAATTCCAATTTTAACTGACCGTAAGGAGTTGTGGAAGAGTCAAGATAAACAACACGGGTTATGAGGTTTCCTTTTTCGCTCCTGAGTTCATCGATCAGGGACAGTATTTCAACAAATTCAGGTGTAGCACCATACTTTTCAATGTACCTTCTGAAAGATGGAGTAATTTCAGTTACACAATATTTTTCGCTAAGACTTTCAACGTCCATATTATTGATTTTTTCAAGCTTGTTCTTGTAGAGAAGATAATAGTTTTCAGAGTCATACAGAAGACTGCTGTTTTCCTTTATCTCAAGTTCCACTATCAGGATTGTAGGAAGTTTATGTCTTAGCTTAGCTTTGCTAATTCCTGGCAACGCTTCTATTTTCTTTTCAATCTTCCCTAGGTTTATACCAAATCGATTCTCACCATACAGAGGCTTGAGAATTTCAACGACAGATGCAGGAACTCTATCCACTCCTACTACCCTTATGTCACTGATTTCAAAGATTGGAATATGAGGTAGAGCAAACAGAATGAATACAAGCAGTACAATGAAGCAGACCAAATCAAGAAGAGGTTTTCTCATCATAATCTGTCACCTACTACACTGCATGAAATAACCTTGTATAGGATTCCACATTCTGCAAGAGTGATGAACAGATTGGTTCCGCCCTGGCTGAAGAATGCAAGAGGTATTCCTGTTGGAGGAAGCAAGCCTGTGACCACTCCTATATTCAGTATCACCTGAGCAATTATCGATGTCGTGATACCTGTTGCAAGCAGAGATAGGAAAGGACTGTTGTTCCAAATTCTTTCTGCACTTCTAAATCCAATTAGAGCAAACAGGCAGAATAGAATGATAATGAAGAGAGCTCCAAATAAACCTAGCTCTTCAACGATATTTGCAAATATGAAATCATTCTGTACCTCAGGAAGAAGCCCATATTTATAGCTTCCATTTCCGAGGCCCTTGCCAACAAATCCACCTTCTTTAATGGCATTCATGGCCATGTTTGTTTGCCAGCCAAGTCCGTTTGGATCGAGATTTGGCAAGAAGAAGGATACAATCCTTCTTATTCTGTAGCCTTCACTGAGCAAAAGAAAAAAAGCAGGAACGAATAGAAATGCAACACCTGTAAATATGTATCTGACACTCAATTTACCTGCGATCAGAAGTGCGATGGAAATGACAATGAATAGTATCATTGTAGTATATGCTTTCTGGATCAGGATCAAGAAAGCGAACACAACAATTACTGATAATGCAATTAAATAATATGACAGCTTATTCTTACTATATTTCTTTTCACTGAGAAAATATGATAAGAACAGTATTACACTGAATTTCACTACTTCACTTGGCTGAAATGATGGAAGCAAAGGCAGATCTAGCCATCTCTGAGCACCAAATACTTTCACTCCAAATGGAGAGAAGGAAGTGAGCAACATAGAAACAAGAGAGAACACTAACAGAGGTATTACTGCATAGTGGTACAATCTTGCAGGCATGTAGTTCAGTATGATAGCAGCTACAATTCCCAGAACTGCATACACAGCTTGCTTCAAGAAAAAGTAGTAATGGGGAAGATTAAATTTGACAGCCTCAGGATATGAAGCTGAGTACATGCAAACAAGCCCTATTGAGAGAAGGAGGCCAACAAGTATAAGGAAGGTCACTGGACTGAGACATCCTTCATCCTCATCTCTGTGATGTTTTATTCTGTCGCACTGCTGATAGTCAAATTCTGGATTCATCTCTCTCTCCTAAACAAACAGTGCACAGACAATTGATGAAAGGCAGGATAGAGAAAAGAATCTGTCTGCAATTTTTTCCTCTGCCATCCCCTTCTTCTGAAAGCTATGGTGAATAGGTGCTATAAGGAACACCTTCCTGTGAAAGACTCTTATCGAAATGATCTGAATAAAAGATGAGAGCATATCGAGAAGAATGATTGTCATGCTGATAAGCACTATAAATGGTCTGCCTGAAAGAAGTGCTGCTGTTGAAAGAACAGCACCAACAAGATGGGATCCACCATCTCCCATGAAGATTGTTGCCTTCTTTGAATTATAGAAGAGGAAGGAAAATAATATGCTTGCCATAATAAGTGGGTAGATTCCTACACTTTCGAAGGCCAGAGCTAAAAACACAAAGGATGGAATTGTACTCTTTATGCACAGAGTATCAAGTCCATCAACTATATTCGTCGAGTTAACAATTGCTGCAATATAAATCATGCAGAATGGGTAATATAGGTAGATAGGTATATCAAGGTAGAGGCCAAATCTATTTCTGACCACGTAAGACAACAAGAAGGATGAAATCAATTGAAGAGACAGTTTGATAAGACTAGTCAGGCCATCCGATGATTTCTTCATTATCTTGGAGAAATCATCGATGAACCCGACAACTGCAAACATTGCTGCAAATAACATGTACACCCATGCAAGATTGAGATTAATGGAAAAAAGACTGCTCAGGAGGAATGCAGGCAACATTACGAGGCCTCCCAGTTGTGGAGTACCTTCCTTATCTTTATGTTCTTCAAGCTCTGCTTTCACTGGTGAAACCAGACGCTTTGAAAACCGAGTTAACAGAGGGACAAGAACAAAGGTCATCAAGAAGGCTGACAATAAGATTTTTGCAGCCTCCCTGTTCATACCACTCTCCTAAGTGCGGAATAGATCCTTTCCATTTCCATGACTCTACTTCCCTTCAGGAGTAAAAGGTCACCCTTGTTTGTATCTCTTCTAACCTCTTTTGAAAGGTCATCGAAACTTCTAGTATAGAGGCAATCTCTTCCAGCACTTCTAAGAACGTCGTAGCACTCTTCAATCTCTTCACCATAGAGATAGATGTTTCTACAGTCAGCCTTCAAGAGCTCCTCACCAATTTTTCTATGAGCATTCTTGGATTCACTGCCAAGCTCTCTCATATCACCAAGAACAATGTGCTTTCTGCCATTCCAATCAAGAGATGAAACGGTCTTGATCGCATCTTCTACACTGTCATATGTTGCGTTATAACAATCTTCAAGAACGGTAACCTCGCCTTCTTTTACAACTCTACTTCTTCCAAACTCTGGAGTGATTGTGGAAAGGCCTTCTGCAATCTGTCTATCAGTTGCACCATAGCTTCTTGCAATTGCTACAGCCAATGTTGCATCTTTGAGATTGTGTCCACCTACCATTGGAAGAGAGAATCTCTCTTTTCCAAGTGTGAGGATAAAACCTTCAAGCCCCTTGAACTCTACATCGTCAAAAGGCATTGAACATTCATTCAAATTGTCACAGACACCTTTGAAATAGGAGTTGAACTGATTGTCCTTAAGGACATAGCCCCTAGTACCAGGCAGGAAGATATTGCCTTTTTCACGAGCAATATTCTCTCTGGTCTTGAAAGATGAGAGGTGTGAAATACCAATATTTGTAATACAAGCACTCTCTGGCTGGATAATATCGGTCATAATTTCCATTTCACCGATGTTATCAGTACCGAGCTCAAATACACCAAATTCAGTTCCCTTCTCAAGTTCCATCAATGAGAGAGGAAGTCCGTAGATACTATTTTGGTTTCCAGGAGTTTTTGCGCAACTGCCAACCTGTGAAAGGATAGATGCGAGCATATCCTTGGTAGTTGTCTTTCCACAGCTACCTGTTACAGCAATCATTTTTGCACCACTATCGTATGCGACTCTGGCTGCATAGTCCTGGAATGTTGTGAGAGGATCATCAGTCAAGATGACAGCACATCCCTTCTTTACAAAAGGAACAATTCTTTCTTTTCTATCTTTTGAAATCAGAACAGCCGCTGCACCTTTCTGGCTAGCGTCTATAGCAAATTCGTGTCCATCGCGGTTCTTGCCCTTTACAGCAATGAATAATGAGCCCTCTTTTACCTTTCTAGAGTCATAGGTTGCATTTGTTATGACGGAGTCCCCAATGCAGGTAGAACTGGTAATATTTGCAAAACTTCTACTGGAAATTCTCATACATTACCTCTTGCAACACGAACTACTGAAGCCAAATTGACAACTTCGTAGTTGCTATCTTCGATATATGCGTCATCAAGTAAAGTTTCTGGAGCTTTCTGCTGTGCAAGGTTACATCTCAACTCTCTGAGGGATGACTCCATCTCTGCAATCTGAGATTCCTTAGCATTGATCTTCATGCGGTATTCATAATTCTTGCCCATCTGGAAAACAGGAAGAAGAATCAACACGAACAGAATGAGGATAAAGGAGAAGATCAAAAGCTTCTTTGCTGGTGTGAACATGTTTCTAGCATCTCTTTCGGTCATACACTCCTCCTCTTCTCTGCTACTCTTAACTTTGCACTTCTTGATGGTGCATTTTCCTTGCACTCTTCATCTGTTGGGATGATTGGCTTCTTTGTCAGTATGCTCAACAGTGGATCATCCCCTGTTGCTCTATTCTTGAAGAACCACTTTACCTGTCTATCTTCCAGAGAATGGAAGGTTATAACTCCCACTCTTCCACCAACCTTAAGAACTCTGATAGCCTCCTCAAGTGCAGGAGTAATCCTATCCAATTCATGGTTGACTTCTATTCTTATCGCCTGGAAGCTTCTAGTTGCTGGGTGGATTCTTCCATATCTATACTCTTTTGGAACAGCCTGGCTGATGATATCAGCGAGCTGCTTTGAAGATGTAATCTTTTCAGCTGAACGCTCTTCACAGATTCTTCTTGCAATCCTTCTTGAATAACGCTCTTCACCATACTGGTAGATAACGTTAGCAAGTTCTTCTTCAGGATACTCATTCACTACCACTTCAGCAGTAAGAGGAGAATCGAGGTTGAGTCTCATATCGAGTTTTTCATCCTTTCTGAATGAAAATCCTCTCTCGCTCTCAACATAGTGGAAAACAGAAATACCAAGATCGAAGAGAATGAGATCAGCACTCTCTGTTTCAGCCTTGGCAAGGTAATCGTTGAACCAGGTATTTACAGGTGTGAATCTATCTCCATAATCCTTGAAACGCTCAATTGCTTTCTTCTGGATCTCTCTATCTCTATCTATGCCAATTACCTTCAAGGATGGATATTTTTCGAGAAATCTGGCAGTATGGCCACCTTCTCCTGTAGTACAGTCAACCAAAATGGCTTTTTCAGCTTTTGGAACTAGCTGCTCAAGAACTTCTCTATACATTACTGGTATGTGTACTATTTCCATCACTGACTCCTACCATTTCTGCTAAGCTCTGCTGCAAGCTTGGTGTAGTCGATATCAGCATTCATGTACTCGTCATACTCAGCCTTGTTCCAAAGTTCGATGTGGTTAGTTACTCCAACTACCATGACCTCGTCCTTTGGAGAGATTCCAGCGTAGCTTCTGATAGACTGTGGAAGAAGAACTCTACCTGCACTATCGAATTCAATTGCCTGAGCAGTTGCAACGAAGCGGCGAGCCAATCTCATTACATCAGGATTGAAAAGCTGGAGACCATCAGTTCCCATAAAGGCATTGTTGACAGTCTTCTCAAAGTCATCTGCGACGAAGAGAGAAATACACTTTGTATTGTCGAAGCTCTTTGTGATTACAAGATGTGTTGAAGAAAGTGCAGAACGGAGCTTGGCAGGAATCATCACCCTACCCTTGTCATCCATCTTGTTGATGTATTCACCAGTCAACACTATTTTACACCTTCTTCCACTATTTGGGATTTCTTCCCACTATTTACCACAATATTACACACAATCTCCCACAATCCCACACAGATTTTTTGGGATAGAATGTAGGTAAATTAGTGTTGAACAACAAAACTACTTAACGGATATTAAGTAGTCATATTAACTAGTAATAATAATGAGTGGGAATAGGTGTAACTTTAGAATATAGGAAAAAAAGAAGGCTGCATTTGCTGCAGCCCTAACTCACCTTTCGGTATTGAATATATTGTAATCCATCTCAGGGAAGATGGCATTTCTTCGTTCTGCCTTGATCAACCATTCTGTATTGACTGCATTTTTACACATGTTCGTATATACGACACGGAAGGAGCCAAGATGATTTCTGAGCCTCTTCTCTGCATAACTGACGCTAGTCTTGTCATGCATGATATAAGGCCAGTCAGAAGCCATTGCAAGCATTACTTCACGAGCAGCCTGATTGAGGAACCTTCCCTTGAGGGAGGTCTGATCAGGGAATCTTATTGCCAGCTCTTCAAGAGCCTCGATAGCTCTATGAGTATGGCGATAGATCCAAGCATTGCTGCCATCAAGCCAGACATCGCTGTAACCACCACTGCCCCAGCTAGAATCGTTCAGGAATGCAGTCTCTGGTTCAACTTCCATATTGCACAAGCACTTGTATGGAGTTGTGAACTCAAGTCCGTTGTCTTCTACAACACCTCTCAAAACCTTTTCAAGGAAGCCGATACCTTCGAACCATCTGTGACCAAAGAGCTCAGCATCGAATCCAAGATTGATAACAGGAGCATTTCCAGTCTCTGATGAGATAAGAATACCCTTTCTTCTCAGATGATAGAGGAAGTTCTCAGCATGGAGCTTTGTCTTCTCTTTTGCAGTTTCCATTGAGTAAGGTTTCTTCTGATTGGTCTTTCCTGTGATTGCCCAGTACTTGAAACCAGTGAAAACTCTTACATCATCATGGATATATGGTCTTACGTAATCCAAAGGAAGATCGTAACCGATATCTCTATAGAACTCTCTGTAATCCTGGTCGCAAGGATAGCCATGTGAGTTGGACCATACAAGATTGGTTAGAGACCAGTCACGAACAAAACCTGCAGTTCTGGAGTTTGCTAGCTTTATTGGCTGATAACCTGCACTGTCAATTCTGTTCTTTGCAGACAGGATACAGTGGGATGCCAGGAGGGTCCACTTGATACCATTCTCTTCAAGGACATCTTCAAGAGAGGAGTAGTAACCACACTCTGGAAGCCAGAATCCCTTTGGCATCTGGCCAAAGAATCTGAGGTGCTCCTTGATACCGAGCTTAACCTGTGCAACTACAGCCTTTCTATGATTCTTGTACAGAGGAAGGTAACAGTTGGAAGCAGCTGTTGCTACTAGCTCAAGGTGACCTTTGACAGCAAGCTGCTTGAAGCCAGTGAGAATATTTCTCTCATACTTCTCATAGGTCTCAAGATTCTTCTCGATTGTTCTTCTATAGTAGATTGCCATTTCGGCAAACTCAGGAGCTTCTCTAAGACACCTATCCTCTTCCTTCTGACCAAGCTCAAGGCGGGAAAGCATGTAGCCCATGAATCTTTCCTGTAAAGCCTCATCAGTAAGCATGGTACATAATGTTGGAGAGAATGAAATAGAGAGATGATAATCTACATTTTCATTGTCCAGCTTCTCTAGCATTCTAAGAAGTGGAATATATGTCTCATTGAGAGATTCGAATAGCCAGTCCTCTTCAAGGAACTTGTCATATTCGAGATGTCTTACATATGGGGAGTGTGCATGAAGTATAAGATTGACTTTTCCAATGGTCTTGCTCATACAAGAACCTCCTCTTGCTTGATCATATCTACAACTTCCTGGACTGTAGAACAGTAAGTGATATGTCCATATTTATTTGTAAGAAGAGAAAGGTATCTCTTGATAAGATCTTCATTGCTTTTAGCTTCTTCAGCGTGCTCGACCCAGTAACAGTACATGAGCTCAACTTCCTGAGAAGAACAGATAACGAATCTGTTTCCTTCAGTATCCTGAAGCATAAGCTCGACAAGACAGGTACCGATATGATGAGGAACAGAAATATTCCATTCATGATCCTCTTCACTGATAGGGATGTCGTAATTGTATTCTTTCTTGCCCTCTTCCTTGATAACGACATTTAGAAGGAGGGTGTGGTCAGGATATCTTTCAGCAAATTTTTCCTGATCTAAAGGGGATATTGACCAATAGCAATAAAGCCAACTGGCATTCTTTGTCAAAAGGTTGATACTGGTTTCTGAATAGAGTTCAGGAAGAGCCTCTACTCCAGGCAAAGCATCTACATCCGTAGCATCACCCCTGTAATCTGTCAGACCAGCAACGAAACGTATATTAACGTTGTCTCCACCTGGTAATTGTTGAACATCGTCCTCTTCCTCATAGAGCTCTTTAAGTTCATCTATGAGTTCTTCACGAGACATATCTTCATATCCCTGGATATCCTCTATCTGAGCAATGTAGGCAAGCTCATTGAGGGATAGTGAATCGATATTAATTAATACCATTGCAACCCCTTTTGTAATACCTAGTGGAATCTTAGATTTTTGAATATTTTTAGTCAATAATGTGACTTTTTCTATATAGCAATTAAATCCAATATTTCGTTTCTATCAACATATTAAAGATTTTTTGTCATTTTAGTGCGGTTATTTTGTACTTTATCTTTAGATAAAAAACTCAAATTTCGTTTGAAAAATTCTGTTGTTCCTTTACAATAGCAATAGTATGAACAACGACAACAAAACCGCATTGATTTTACACGGTCACTTCTATCAGCCACCTAGAGAAAATCCACTAACCGGAATTATTGAAAAGCAGGAATCAGCTGCACCTCAGATGGATTGGAATGAAAAGATCTACACTCAGTGCTACAAGGCAAATGCAGATTCACGTTACCTTTCTTCCGCTGGAAGAATCATAGCAATCGAAAATAACTATAAGTATATATCTTTCAACTTTGGTCATACTCTTCTTTCCTGGATTGAGGATAAGCATCCAATCATTCACGAAAAGATAGTAGAAGCAGATAAGGATTCAATCAGAAGACTTGGACATGGCAATGCCATGGCACAGGGCTTCAATCACACTATCCTACCTCTGGACAAGAAGGAGATTGCAAAGCTCCAGATCGCCTGGGGACAGAGAGACTTCTACTATCGCTTCAAGAGAGAGGCAGAAGGAATCTGGCTACCAGAGTGTGCAGTCAATGAAAACGTTGTAGACTACCTTGCAGAAGCTGGCATCAAGTTCATTGTACTCTCCCCTTGGCAGTGTGCAAAAGTCGAGGATGAAAATGGAAACCTCGTTGACCTAGGCAATGGATGTGCTCCATATTGCAGACCTTACATACTTACAGGAAAGACAGGTAAGACTGTTTCCTGTTTCTTCTACCATCCAGGTCTTGCTTCAGACATCAGCTTTGGTCATGCACTGAGAGATGCAGATAAGCTCTACAAGCAACTTGTTGAAATAAAGAACAAGGACAAGGAGAAGCTTATACACACTGCAACCGATGGTGAGATCTATGGCCACCACGAGCCATTCGGCGATATGGCTCTTGCAGCCTTGATCAAGAAGGTAAATGCAAGGGATGACTTTGAATTTACCAACTACGCTGCCTACCTCGAAAAGAATCCAGCAACACTGCATGCTGTACTGAAGGAAGGCGAAGAGAAGAGAGGCACATCCTGGTCCTGCTCCCATGGTGTATCTCGCTGGTACAAGGACTGTGGTTGTCACACAGGAGGAGAAGAAAACTGGAACCAGAAGTGGAGAACTCCTCTCAGAAATAGCTTGAACATACTTGGGGATCTGATCGATGAAACCTTCAACAAGGAAATTGATTCAATCTTCAAGGGGCAGATAGATAGTTACTCTCTCCTATTAGAGGCAGGAAAGTTATACTGTGGAGAACTCACTACAAAGCAGTTCATAACACAGCTTCACAGTAAATATGACTTTGCAAAGAGCAATGATACCAAGCTTGCTGAAATGCTTGCAGGCTACCTTTTCAGGAACTACGCTTTTACAAGCTGTGGATTCTTCTTCTCGGATATTGGAGGCCTTGAACCAAGAAAGGATATCAAGTACGCGATCTATGCAGCCAACTGTTTCCAGAAATATTCATCTACAAACCTCCTGATGCCTTTCCTTGCAGAGCTGAGCAAAGCAGAAAGCAACGTGAAGAAAGATGGAGATGGAATGCAGATTGCACAGGAGGAGATGAAAGGTCTTCCTGGAGAAGTAGAGGCAGCAGTCGCTTTTACAATCAACAGATGCTATGCAGACAAGAAAGATCACATCAGTAAATATGGTCGCTTCGTCTTCAATTCGTTCAAGAAAGATTCTACAGGAACTATGATTGTCAGCTTGTGCGATGAGATGAGCCTAAAAAAGAGCAAGTTCACTCTTCTTCCTTCTCCTAGTATCGAGCGTGGACTCAGATTTCACATCGAAGGTGGCACAGAGAATGAAAAAGCAGATATGTATGAAGTTTCTCTTAAGGACCTTCCTCAGAAGCTTATCCATCAGGCAAGAGCCTGGATCTCATTCTCGCTGATCAATGAAACCTTCGCTTCTGCGAAGAATACAGCAGAACAGCTCAGAAATTATGCATACTTCTCTGTTTCCAACAAGGATCGGGATATTTCTGTATTCATACTCGAAAAGCTTGGTCTTGCAGTAAATACTATCGAGAATCTTGCAATCCATCACTATAACTCATTTGTCTGGGATGAACAGGAAGAAATCTATGACACTGTCCTTTCTTTCATTGAAAAATTTGGTAGAGAGAATGAAAAGAATGAAGTAAAGAGAATCTTCTCAATATCCCTTGATCGATGTGGAAAGGAGATCAGAAAGACAAACTTTACAGATGAAGATGCCCATAGAATTCTCAACATTCTTTCTCTTGCAAGAAGGCACGGCTTCGAGCCTGAGACAGAGAACGTACAGAATGCTGTCTTTGAATTCATGATAGGAGAAAGAGTTTCCACGATCTCAAAGGAGCTTGCCTTCAAGGTATACCAGCAATTGAATTTTGATGTATGAAAAGGATAGCCTCCATTGGAGGCTAATTCTTTGTATAGAGGTTAATTATTTATTGAGCATGCGCTTAGCATGTTCAAGGGATATCTTTTCACTGTCTCCAGAGAGAAGCCTTGCTATCTCCTTTACTCTTTCATCCTTTCCAAGTCTAGTGATATGAGAGTATGTTCTCTCGTTATCGACACTCTTTGTGACTGCAAAATGATCACAAGCTTTGGATGCTATCTGTGCCAGATGTGTAATTGCCAGAACTTGGTGATCTTTTCCTAAAGCTTCAAGACGCTCTGCAACGCAGGAAGCGACCTGACCACCAATTCCAGCATCGACCTCATCAAACAATAGAGTATCTACTTCATCCGATACAGTTAGAGCACACTTCAAAGCGAGCATGACTCTTGAAAGTTCGCCACCTGAGGCAACTAGCGCAAGTGAACCCACTTTTTCTCCCTTGTTTGCTGCAATCAGAAAGGTAATATCATCAGGACCATTCAAAGATAGTTTTCCCCTCTCTACAGAAATATGGAATGATGCATTTTCCATACCGAGCAGAGAAAGATTCTTCAACACTTCTACTTCAAGCCTTCTTGCACCCTTCTCTCTTTTTGAGTGGATATTGTCTGCTTCCATATCAAGCAGCTTCTTCAACTCTGAAAGCTTCTTTTCACAAAGAGCTGTTTCACCCTCAAAAGAGTCGTAAGCATCAAGTTCACTTCTGAACTTCTCCCCTTTCTCGATTACATTTTCAAGGCTAGGTCCATACTTCTTCTTGAGTCTCTGTAAAAGTGCGAGCCTAGAGCTCTTCTCTTCAAGTTCACCTTCACTGAATGTTAACGAAGAAAGATAGTCACGAAGAGAATCAGAAATATCCTCAATTTCAATCTTTGCACTTTCAAGTCTTGAAGATAAATTATCAAGTGAAGAATCTTTTTTGCTAGCTTTTTCAAGCGCAGTGACTGCTGAATCGAGTTCAGAAATAGCACCTCGCTCCATGTCACCCCTTAGAGCAGACTGAGCCTCACTGACTTCATTGGATAGATATTCGCTAGCTTCAATTCTTTTGAGCTCTTCAGAGATAGCCTCATCCTCTCCCAAGGTGATATTTGCCTTTTCTATCTCCTTCAAGCAGTAGCTGATGTAATCTATTTCACCTTCTCTCTTTTCCTGCTCTGCCTTCAGCTTTTCAAGCTTTGTTTCCATTGCCTTCATATTCTGATAAGCAGATATATATTTTTTCTTATCATCTACAGGAAGGGAATAAGCATCGAGAACTCGTCTTTGTCCTTCTGCCTTCAAAAGAGACTGGTGAGCGTGCTGGCTTGAAACATCGACAAGGAGAGAACCGAGTTCTTCTAGAACTTCTCTTGTTACATTGATTCCATTGATGCTACAGATCGATCTTCCACTTGAACGAACAATTCTTTGAATTGAGAGTTCGCCCTCTTCATCATCAAGCTCTCTCTCAACAAGGAAGTTTTCAACAGCTGTATTCTTCTGATAAGAAAAAAGTGCATTTACAACTGCCTCTTTCTCACCCTCTCTGATTATATCACTCTTTGCTTTTTCACCCAGAATGAGACCAAGGGCTCCTAGCAATATAGATTTACCAGAACCTGTTTCACCTGTGATGACAGAAAACCCCTTTCCCATTTCCATAATGAGAGAGGAGATAAGTACATAGTTTCTAACTTCAAGGCGTTCAAGCATTGAAGGTACCTCCAGACCAATTAAGTTTGGAACGAAGGATTTCAATCTGATTTCTCTTGCGTGAATTTACAAGCAGGATTCTAGATCTACTCTTCTCTACTACAACTTCGTCACCTTCGAGTATTTCGAATTTGACCTGTCCATCAACTGTCAATAGAAGATCTGTTCTCTGCCCTTTTGGTACATTGATAGTAACTACATCATTTGAACCAACGACAAGAGGTCTGTTTGACAGAGTAAAAGGACAGATAGAGGTTACTAATATTGCAGACATATCGTTGAAGAGAATTGGACCACCAGCTGCCAGAGAATAACCTGTAGAACCAGTTGGAGTTGAAATGATAAGACCATCAGAGCGGAATTGACCTGCCATGGTGTTGTTTATCTTCAAATTGAGATGGACCATCCTGGAAATACCAGCCGAGCTGACAACTGCATCATTAAGTGCAAAACACTTGAAAACCTTCTTATCTCCTCTTGAAACAATTACCTTCAAGGTCAACCTTCTACTTATGGTCTCCTTGTCTTCAAATATGTCATCAAGGGCTTCCTGCCACTCATTTGGGCCTATCTCTGTTATGTAGCCAAAGGTTCCTAGGTTTACTGCAAGGATTGGAATACCATATTCAAGTACTGCGCGAGCTGTGGCAAGAACTGTACCATCACCACCGACAGAGACCAAAAGATTGGTCTTTGAATCGATACAAGAAAAATCAGTTTCCTTATCAGTTACAACTATGGTAGAAGAAACATTGTGGCTCCTGAGATATTTATCAATATCCTTTGCAACCTTCTTTGCAATTTCCTTGCCACCATTGGCAACTATTACAGCTTTTTTAAGTTCCATAATGCCTCCTTAGCCTGGAAGATGTCCAATAACTTTTACAATTGCCTCAATATCCTTTGGCTGGAGAAAAGGATAGAGAGGGAACGAAAGACCTCTTGATAGTGCATCTACCGCACCAGGAAAGAGATCTATTCTATCTGCATACCTTATACCAATAGTCTTTGTAAATGTTCTTTTACAGGATACGTTGTACTTCTGTGCAAACTGTATTACTTCATCAGGTCTTCCATTGACAACTACAGGGAAAACAAAACCGTTTGATTTGAAATCGATATTCTTCTCACCAAAAAGCTTGTTGTTTGTCTTCATCAACGCCTGTTGATACATCCTGAAGATTTCACCACGCCTCTTAAGAAGATCTGGTAGATTGATAAGTTGGATGATACCAAGAGCAGCATTCATATCAGCTAGCTCAGTATATGGACTTGTCTGTCTGGAAAGGCTCTTTATCAACTCAGCCTTTTCTACATCAGAAGATACAACGATTGCACCACCACCGGTACTTATTATTCCATCCTCTTCAAGGCCACAGACAACAACATTCCCAATGCTTCCTGCACTCAAATCCCCAAACGAACTTCCGATAGATTCTGTAATATCTTCAATAACATTCAATCCGAGTTCTTTCAGACCTTCCAGATTCTGAGGAAGCTGACATACTGGTTCATGGATCAAGAGTGTATTCACTCCCTCTTCTACTGCCTTATTAACGGCATCCATACTTATACAGCCAGTTAGAGGATCGATATCCATAAGAACTATTTCAAGGCCAAGGCGTTCAGCAACTACACGATAGATATTTGGAGATAGAACACTGATACCAAGCTTGCTGCCCTTTTCAAGAGAGAAGGCAGAGATGGAAATCTCAAGTGCATCGAGATAACTTCTGAGACATGCACCATCTTTTGCTTTTACATACTGACAGAAGAGACGAAGGAAGTCTTTTCTCCTTTCTCCTGGACCTATCTTTTCATCTACCATGGTCTGCAGTACTGCATCCATGTCTTTTCTTCTAAGTGTTGGCTTGAAAAACCTGATTAATGCCATAGAAAAATTCTAACACAAAGCTACTTTATATTTAAAGAAGTAAAGTTTTTTAGCATGAAATAAAAAGGCCTACCTTGATTGAAAAAGGTAGGCAACTTACAGGTATCAATCTGGCTTATCTGAGATCTTCAGTCTTCAACCAGTCCTGGTCATCATAGGCTCTGTTTTCACCGACCATACCCCAGATGAAGGTGTAGTTAGTGGTACCGCAACCAGAGTGGATTGACCAGCTTGGGTTGATGACAGCTTCATCATTGTGAACGATGATATGTCTTGTCTGCTGTGGTTCACCCATGATGTGGAAGACAGCCTGATCTTCAGGAATGTCGAAGTAGAAGTATACTTCCATTCTTCTCTCGTGAGTATGAGCTGGCATTGTATTCCAGACAGAACCTACCTCAAGATGGGTAAGGCCCATAGAAAGCTGACAGGTTTCAAGAACATCTGGATGGAGGTACTGATTGATAGTTCTTTCGTTGGAATCCTTAAGTGAACCAAGCTTCTTATGGTTAGCCTTTTCATATGGGATAACTGTGAGAGGATATGGTCTATGAGCTGGAGCTGTGAGGATATAGAACTTAGCTGGCTTTGCTGGGTCCTTGGACTCAAAGAAAACTTCCTTTGATCCCATTGGTACATAGATTGCATCATAATTGTTTACATCATAACTCTTGCCATCAACAGTAACGATACCATCACCACCAATGTTGATAGTACCAAGCTCTCTTCTCTCGAGAAGGAACTTAGCGCCAAAGTTCTTCCAGCAATCAAGGCCCTTGTCTACACTTACCTTTGCATTTACTGGCATACATCCCATTGTTACGATTCTATCAACATGAGAATAGACACAGCTCATATCATCAGCAATGAAGATATCTTTGATAAGGAACTCATCTCTGAGCTCTTCAGTTGTCATTCTCTTGAATGGTTCCTTTCCTGTTGAATAACGAATATCAATCATATTTCTCTCCTTATTGTTTTTACTCAAATCAAATAGCTTCTGAGTTCATTGTCCGCTCTGGCCATGACTCTATCAAAACCGCTAGAAAGATGGCTATAGACAAGAGAATGAATTAACTCAACTGCTCCATTTCTAATCATATCATACAGAGCTTCATGTTCCTTAATAATAATTTTATAATCTTTATGCTTTTTCATATCCAACATTCTCATTCTTGAGTAATGGTGATTTGAATAGAAAAAATCGAGAATGAAGTTTCTGCCTGTGGCATTGAACCAGATACGATGCATATCAGAATCGAGTTTGAAGAAATCTTCAGTCTTGAAGTTATCTTGACCAATCAAAATAGTTTGCTTACGGATCATGTGTTCTACATCCTCAACAAGAAGAGGATCCTGAAGCTCGATAAAATCTCTAATTACTCTCTCTTCGACAGCAGCTCTTGAATAGATCAACTGAGATACAATCTCTGTATCAATCAAACTGATACGGTTATTCCTATAAGGAAGGATATCCAAAAGACCTTTATCAGAAAGACGCTGCATAGCAGTTCTAACAGGTGTTCTAGAAGCTTCGAACTCATCACAGATATCTGCCTCATAGATTGGGCAGCCTGGCATGAGGTCTAGATTTAGGATTCTTTCGGCAAGAGTATCATATATCAATGTTGCAATATCACGGTTTTGTACCATATGTTCCCCTGTAGTAAATCATAATAATTTTAAACCATGAAGTTGTATACAGTCAAATCAAAATGAAAATTTGTATACAAATAAAGCCATCAGATTAAAACTGATGGCCTGATATATATGCTCGGAAAGTGAAATTCCGTAAAAGTAAAAAAAACCTGGCAGCGTCCTACTCTCCCGGATACGAGATCCAGTACCATCGGCGATGGAGTGTTTCACTGTCGTG
>JAILRW010000029.1 GCA_024698005.1 Sphaerochaetaceae bacterium
ACATCTCTTACCTCAACTTCACTGCTTAATTTCTACGTCCACACCAGCTGGGAGTTCGAGTTTCATAAGAGCTTCAACTACCTTAGGAGTTGGCTCCAAAATGTCAATCAATCTCTTGTGTGTTCTCATCTCGAACTGTTCGCGAGCCTTCTTGTTAACGTGTGGGGACCTCAGGACAGTATATCTATTAGTGCGAGTTGGAAGTGGTACAGGACCAGAAACCTTAGCACCGGCCTTAACTACGGTCTGAACAATTGACTTAGAGCTCTGTTCTACAAGTTCAACATCGAAGCCTCTGAGTCTGACGCGAATTCTTTCATTTGCCATTTTTAAAAATCTCCAAAAATCTCTTGCCGGAGCCACTCATGACTCCGACAAGTTTAGTTTAGCTTCAGTCCTTGATATCAGTAACCTGGCCGGATGCTACAGTTCTACCACCTTCACGGATAGCGAATCTGAGACCCTTATCCATAGCTACACCGTGGATGAGCTCAACATCAATTGTGGTGTTATCACCAGGCATAACCATTTCCTTACCTGCTGGGAGGGAAACTGTACCAGTGATATCAGTTGTTCTGAAATAGAACTGTGGTCTGTAACCAGTGAAGAATGGGGAGTGTCTGCCACCCTCTTCCTTGCTGAGTACGTATATAGTACCTGTGAACTTTGTGTGTGGGGTGATTGAACCTGGCTTAGCAAGTACCTGACCTCTAACAACTTCCTTCTTGTCAACGCCTCTGAGGAGAGCACCGATGTTATCACCAGCCTGACCTTCGTCGAGGATCTTGTTGAACATTTCAACACCTGTACATACGGTGTCTCTGGTTTCCTTGATACCTACGATGGAAACTGGATCGTTGACGTGGAGAACGCCCTGCTCGATTCTACCAGTTACAACAGTACCTCTACCGGAGATGGAGAAGATATCCTCGATAGGCATGATGAATGGCTTATCAACAGCTCTCTCTGGGAGTGGGATGTAAGAATCCATTGCAGCGAGGAGCTCGTCGAGACACTTGGTCTTCTCTGGATCGTCTGGGTTTATCATTGCTTCGTAAGCGGAACCCTTGATAACTGGGCAGTTGTCACCATCGAAGTCATAGGAGTTGAGAAGGTCTCTCATCTCTTCTTCAACGAGATCAATAAGTTCTGGGTCATCGACCTGGTCACACTTGTTGATGAATACGACGATAGCTGGTACACCAACCTGTCTTGCGAGAAGGATGTGCTCCTTTGTCTGAGCCATAGCACCATCAGTAGCAGCAACTACGATGATTGCACCGTCCATCTGTGCAGCACCAGTGATCATGTTCTTGACATAGTCAGCGTGGCCCGGGCAGTCAACGTGAGCATAGTGTCTGTTTGGAGACTGATACTCAACGTGTCTGGTATTGATTGTGATACCTCTTTCCTTCTCTTCTGGTGCGTTATCGATTGCATCATAAGCAAGGGCCTTATCGCCGAAGAGTCTAGCACAGTGAGCGGTAATAGCTGCTGTGAGAGTGGTCTTACCGTGGTCAACGTGACCAATAGTACCAACGTTTACATGTGGCTTTGTTCTGACGAATTTTTCCTTAGCCATCAGTGTTCCTCCTTGTGACATTCAACGTCACAAATTCAGTATTTTATTATAAAGGCCCGTGCCTTTATGAATATTCGAGGTGCAAACTGACTTTGATAATCCTAGCGTGGCTAAGGTAAGAAGGAATCCAGAGGTCGGCAGGCACCTTCTGGCCCTGACGACATACGTATAAGTTATTCAAAAAACCTATATATCTGGAACCACCTTACATCAAACCATCTGGATTTGAGTCGGTTTGGCTCGCAAAGTCCATACAGATACATACGTACCCCAGTACGGACACCTTAAGAACAATATAGGTTTAAGAAAAAAAGGTCAATACCTATTACAATTGTTTAGAAATTATATAAATATTACTTGTCTGACCATTCCAATATGGCTATTTTAATCGAAGGAGAAACAAACAATGGACGTAACATATAGAACTAGAGGAACCTGCTCATCGAGCATAAGTTTCAATATTGATAATGAGGGAAAACTTCACAATGTTTCCTTTGTGGGAGGCTGCAACGGAAATCTGAAGGCAATTGGAAAGCTTGTTGAAGGTCAGGATGCAGATGAAATTGCAAAGATGCTAGAGGGAAACACTTGTGGCTTTAGATCAACTAGCTGTGCAGATCAGCTTGCAAGAGCAATAAAAGAAGCAAAGATTAAATAATCTATATATATAATAGGTATGCAGGGAGTGGATTTTCCACTCCTTTTGTTTTATCAAGACAAAGAAAAAGAGCAGCCACTTGGACTGCTCTCTTTACCATGATTCCAGAAATTAGAATCTGATGTGGCTGAACGCCTTGTTTGCATCTGCATTTCTGTGCATATCTTCCTTCTTCTTGAAAGCAGCACCAGTTGAATTGAATGCATCAAGGAGCTCGTTGGAGAGCTTCTCTGCCATGCTCTTACCGGATCTAGCTCTTGCAGCTGCGATGATCCATCTCATTGAAAGAGCTTCTCTTCTGGACTCTCTGATCTCGGTTGGTACCTGATAGGTAGCACCACCAACTCTTCTTGCCTTAACTTCGACCATTGGCTTTACATTGTCAACTGCCTTGTTGAAGACGTCGAGTGCTGGCTGACCAGCTTTCTCTTCGATGACTTTCATTGCATCATAAAGGATGCTTGCAGAAAGATTCTTCTTTCCATTGAGCATCATGCGGCAAATGAACTTCTCGACTGCTACGCTGTTATAAACAACGTCATGGCGCTCTGGCCTGACTGGGGTTTTTGCTCTAGACATAGTTCTCTTTCCCTCCTATCAAGCCTTTGGCTTCTTTGCACCGTACTTGGAGCGGCTTCTCTTTCTATCGGCAACACCAAGTGTATCCTTGCTACCACGAACAATGTGATAACGTACACCAGGAAGGTCCTTTACACGTCCGCCTCTGATGAGAACAACAGAGTGCTCCTGGAGATTGTGGCCAATACCAGGGATGTAAGCGGTGACTTCAATACCGTTTGAAAGTCTAACACGAGCTACCTTTCTAAGAGCTGAGTTTGGCTTCTTAGGGGTTACGGTCATTACTCTTGTACAGGTACCTCTCTTCTGTGGGCATCCTTCAAGAGCTGGGGACTTAGTCTTGTTCTTCTGACTAGTTCTACCCTTTCTAATAAGCTGATTAATAGTAGGCATCTTTCGATACACTCCTTAAATTGTTTGATCCCCATTCTCACATATGGAGATCGGCGCCGCACAGGCGGCACCTCTATCAAAAACTGCAGTCAGCATGAGATAGTCGACCACGAGGACAAATAAGAGCCAACAGGCAGCTTATTCGTCATTCTCCTCATCATCGAAGCCAGCAGCTTCGAATTCGGTCTGATCTCCTACAGTCTTCATATCTGCAAGTTCTGCTGCGTCGAAGTCATTGTCGTCGATTTCGTCAGCCTTCAAGCTGGACTTTGCTTCGTCGACTTTGTTCTTAAGCTCTTCGAGCAACTTCTCGTCTTCAAGTTCAACATTTCTGTACCTCTTCATACCAGTACCAGCTGGAATGAGGTGGCCGATGATAACATTCTCCTTGAGACCTCTCAACTCATCTTTACTACCAGCAATTGCCGCGTCTGTCAAGGCCTTGGTTGTTTCCTGGAAGGAAGCAGCTGAAATAAATGAGCCCATTGCGATGGATGCACGTGTGATAGAAAGCAAGAGAGGCTTTGCAACAGCTGGCTTGAGACCACCTGCCTTGACTCTTTCATTCTCTACCATGAAAGCGTGCTTATCGACCTGCTGGTTGTGGATGAAGTCTGTATCACCTACATCAATGATCTGAACCTTTCTGAGCATCTGACGAATGATGATACCCAGGTGCTTATCATTGATATCTACACCCTGTGTTCTGTAGACCTGCTGAACTTCATCTACGAGGAAGGCCTGGAGTGCATTCTCGCCGAGGATGTTGAGAATGTCATGTGGGCTCTTAGCTCCATCACAGATTGGTTCGCCTGCTTCTACAGTATCACCAGTTCTTACGAGGAGGTTTGCAGTTACAGGAACCTGATGCTTGAACTCCTTGCCGAAGGAATCGGTAACTGTAACAGCAACCTTACCCTTGTGGAGCTCACCAACTTCGACTGTACCGGAAACCTGAGCAAGGACTGCTGGGTTCTTTGGTCTTCTTGCCTCGAAAAGCTCACCGACTCTTGGAAGACCACCGGTAATATCGTTTGTCTTCTGGGAAGCCTTGGAAAGCTTAGCAAGGATTGTACCTGCACCGATCTTGTCACCTTCAGATACCTGGATGTATGCGCCACCTGGCATTGCATAGGTCTCCAAGTCATTGCCTTCATCATCTCTGATGACAATTCTTGGCTGGAGGTTCTCCAGTCTGTGCTCGGTAATCTTTCTCTCGACATTACCAGTTTCGCCGTTGACCTCTGTAATCAAGGTTACGTCGTCCTTCATGTCTGCGAAGAGAACTGTACCACTCTGCTCTGCAAGAATTGGTTCACTGAATGGGTCGAACTCTACGATTGGGTTACCAGATTCAACAACCTGGTTCTCCCTTACACAGAGTTCTGAGCCTGGACCAACCTTGTGAACAACTGGCTGAGCAAGGATGAAGTCTCTTCCATCGATTACACGGAAGATACCGTTGAGATCAGAAATCTCTACCTTGCCATCCTTCTCATAGATTTCAGAACCCTTTGCTACAAGAGAGCCGTCCTCGAGAAGGAGCTTGTCGTACAGGCCACTAATCTCCTTGAGAACAGAAGACATCTGGATTGCACCCTTTCTTGGGAAGATCCTTCTGCCGTCGGACTCACGGACGATTGTGGAACCAGTGATAGAACCAATAACAACAATGTGGTCGAAGCTGAGCTTGTTTGCCTCAGCAGCTGCAGATGCAGTACCACCCTGATGGAAGGTTCTCATTGTAAGCTGTGTACCAGGCTGACCGATTGACTGAGCAGCGATGATACCGACAGCTTCACCGATATCGACTGGTCTATTATTTGCGAGGTTTCTACCATAACACTTTGCACAGACACCGTGTTCGGCCTCACAGGTGAGAACTGTTCTAAGGAAGACTCTTTCAATACCAGCGTCTTCGATAGACTTTGCAATTGTCTCATCGATGAGTTCGTTTGCCTTTGCAAGTACGATTGCAGAACCATCTTCATTTCTTCTGAATGGATGGATGACATCGTCAACTGGACAACGTCCGATAATTCTATCAGCGAGATGCTCTACGATTTCATCGCCATCCTTGATTGCACTTCTCCAGATACCGTTGATGGTGTGACAGTCATCGATGTTGATTACAACATCCTGGCTGACATCAACGAGTCTTCTGGTGAGGTAACCAGCTTCTGCTGTCTTAAGAGCAGTATCGGAAAGACCCTTTCTAGCACCGTTTGTTGAGATGAAGAACTCGATAATGGAAAGTCCTTCCTTGAAGTTGGACTTGATTGGCAGTTCGATAATCTCACCAGTGGACTTAGCCATGTTACCTCTCATAGCACCGAGCTGTCTGATCTGGGTTCTAGAACCTCTAGCGCCAGATGCAGCCATCAGGAAGAGAGGGTTGAAGCCATTCTGGTTCTTCTCGAGCTGAGACATAAGGTCATCAGTGAGCTTTTCGTTTGTATCACGCCAGAGGGAGACGATACGGTTGTATCTCTCATCCTGTGTGATCTGACCAGAGCGGTACTGAGAAAGAATGACTGACTGATCCTTGTTTGCATCATCTACCAAGCTCTTCTTGGTATCAGGGATGATCATATCAGAGAGACCGATTGTTGCACCGAAGATTGTTGCATACTTGTAACCAACGTCCTTGATGGAATCAAGAAGCTTGATTGCAACAGAAGCCTTAGAATCACGGATTGTCTCTCCGATGACCTTCTTGAGCTGCTTGTCACCAAGTACGTAGTTCTGGAATGGAACACCTTCAGGGAGAGAAGCGTTGAAAATGATTCTACCAGGGGTAGTAGCATACCACTTCTTTCCGTCTGCAACTTCTCTAGAACCATCTTCAGATACGATTACAAGACCTTCTCTGAAGCGGAAGTTGATAAGTGCATTGTAGCTTACTGCCTTCTGATCGATAGCAGCCTCAATTTCAGCAAGGCTGTTGTAGTAATGACCAGTACCCTTGACGGTGAAGCCCTTCTCAGGATCTTCCTTCATCTCCTTAGTCATATAGTAGATACCAAGGACCATATCCTGTGATGGATATACGATTGGCTTACCATTTGCTGGGTCAAGGAGGTTGGTAGCAGAGAGCATAAGTGTCCAACACTCGAGCTGAGCAGCCTGAGTGAGAGGAACGTGGATAGCCATCTGGTCACCATCGAAGTCTGCATTGAATGCGTGACATACGAGAGGATGGAGCTTGAGAGCCTTACCATCTACAAGTACTGGCTCGAATGCCTGGATACCGAGACGGTGGAGTGTAGGCGCACGGTTGAGCATTACTGGATGCTCCTTGACAACTGCGTCAAGCTCTGCCCATACCTCAGGAGTCTCCATTTCAACAAGAGTCTTTGCTCTCTTGATGTTGGTTGCGACATCCTTCTGTACAAGTCTTCTCATGATGAATGGCTTGTAAAGCTCGAGGGCCATCTTTGATGGAACACCACACTGGTGGATTCTGAGCTCTGGACCTACAACAATTACAGAACGACCTGAGTAGTCTACACGCTTACCGAGAAGGTTCTGTCTGAAACGGCCCTGCTTACCCTTGAGCATATCAGAAAGGGACTTGAGAGGACGGTTTGAAGCGCCCTTTACAACTCTCTTTCTCTTGGAGTTATCGAAAAGTGCATCGACAGCTTCCTGGAGCATTCTCTTCTCGTTGCGGATGATGATATCAGGAGCGTGGAGAGAGATGAGTCTCTGGAGTCTGTTGTTTCTATTGATAACTCTTCTGTAAAGGTCATTGAGGTCACTGGTAGCGAATCTTCCGCCATCAAGCTGTACCATAGGTCTGAGATCTGGTGGAATTACAGGAATAACTGTAAGGACCATCCACTCAGGTCTGTTGCCAGAGTCACGGAAATCTTCTACAACCTTGATTCTCTTGAGAAGACGTGCATCCTTAGCACCACCCTTCTCTCTCATCTCCTCTCTGAGTTCAGCAGAAAGCTGCTCGAGGTCAAGTCTGGAGAGAAGGAGGCGGATTGCCTCTGCACCCATTCCAGCTTCGAACATCTCTTCGCCGTACTGATCGACAGCTTCCATGTACTGCTCTTCTGTAAGGATCTGATTGAGCTTGAGTGCATCGACATCCTTTGGATCGGTTACGATATACTTCTCATAGTAGAGAACACTCTGCAAATCTGTCCTGGAGATACCAAGAAGAAGAGCCATTCTTGATGGAACAGATCTGTAGTACCAGATATGTGATACAGGTGAAGCGAGAGTAATGTGACCCATTCTCTCTCTTCTTACCTTAGTATTTGTTACTTCGACGCCACAGCGGTCACAGACCATACCCTTGTAACGGATGGACTTGAACTTACCACAGTAACACTCCCACTCTTTGGTGGTACCGAAGATTCTCTCACAGAAAAGGCCATCCTTTTCTGGTCTGAGAGTTCTATAGTTGATGGTCTCTGGCTTCTTTACCTCACCATATGACCAAGCCTTGATCTGCTCAGGAGAAGCAAGTCTTATACGAATATTGTCAAAATCCTTAATCTCATTCATACCTTTTTTCTCCTTAGATGGATCCCTTATCCTTCTTGTTTATGATCTGCTGGTCACGTTCTGTGAGAGCAACCTGATTTCCATCGGTATCATATACGCTCATATCAAGGGCAAGGCCTCTGATTTCCTGAACGAGTACGTTGAATGCCTCTGGCATGCCTGCTGGCTGTGCTGGGTCACCCTTTACGATGGACTCGTAGATCTTGACTCTACCATTCATATCATCAGACTTGATGGTGAGAAGTTCCTGGAGGTTGTTTGCAGCACCATAAGCTTCAAGTGCCCAAACCTCCATTTCACCAAGTCTCTGACCACCGAACTGAGCCTTACCACCAAGTGGCTGCTGAGTTACGAGTGAGTATGGACCTGTACTTCTTGCATGCATCTTGTCATCAACGAGGTGGTGGAGCTTCAGGTAGTAGATGTAACCACAGAATACTGGGTTGACAAAAGGAATACCTGTTCTGCCATCTCTGAGTATTGTCTTACTGGTTACAGGAAGACCTGCTTCCTTCATCTTCTCTTCGATCTGCTCCATTGAAGCGGACTGGAAGACTGGAGATGAATACCACTCGTCAAGCTTTACAGCAGCCCAGCCGAGCTGAGTTTCCATAAGCTGACCAATGTTCATTCTTGAAGGAACGCCGAGTGGGTTGAGACATACATCGAGTGGAGTACCATCTTCCATGAATGGCATATCCTCTTCAGGAAGAATTCTGGATACGACACCCTTGTTACCATGGCGACCTGCCATCTTATCACCCTGAGTGAGCTTCCTCTTGGTTGCGATAAGAACGGTAATCTTCTCTTCGACACCTGCTGGAAGTTCACTGTTGTCACTCTTCTTCATTCTCTGAATATCAATAACTGTACCTTCTGTTCCGTGAGGAACCTTGAGGGAGGAGTCTCTTACTTCCTTAGCCTTCTCACCGAAGATAGAGTTAAGGAGCTTGAATTCAGGAGTGGAATCACTTACTGACTTTGGAGTTACCTTACCAACCAGAATTGAGCCTGGGCGTACATATGTACCGATTGTTACAATACCTTCTGCATCCAAAGCTGCGACCATTCTTTCAGAGGTATTTGGAATATCTCTTGTGAGCTTCTCTGGTCCAAGCTTTGTCTCACGGATATCGATTGACAGCTCGCTGATATGGATAGAGGTATAGATATCCTCTCTGACAACTCTTTCACTGATAAGGACAGCGTCCTCATAGTTGTAACCGTTCCATGGAACGAAACCAACAAGGATATTTCTACCGAGTGCAAGTTCACCATTCTGTGTTGCAGGACCATCTGCGAGGACAGTACCCTTTGCAACTACCTGACCAACATTGACAATAGTCTTCTGGTTGAGACAGGTATCCTGGTTTGCTCTCTCGAACTTCTGGATTTCATAAGTATCTACTTCACCCTCGAATTCACACTCATCAGCATTGACCTTGACGCGAACCTGACTTGCAGATGCATATTCAACTACACCACCTCTCTTAGCCTTAACAAGAACACCAGAGTCGTATGCAGTCTTTCTCTCCATACCAGTACCTACTCTTGGAGCTTCTGGGAAGAGAAGAGGAACAGCCTGACGCTGCATGTTTGAACCCATGAGTGCACGGTTAGCATCGTCGTGTTCAAGGAATGGGATGAGAGAAGCAGCAACGGAAATTACCTGCTTAGGGGAAACGTCCATGTACTTGATATCTTCAGGTCTTCTTGTTGAGTAGTCACCCTGGTGTCTTACAGGAACTTCCTGATCGATGAAGTGACCATCCTTGTCGAGTTTAGCAGAAGCCTGACCGATGAAGTACTTCTCTTCATCTGTTGCATCAAGATACTTTACGATCTTGGAAGCAACGCCATCGATGACCTTTCTGTATGGAGTCTCAAGGAAGCCATACTCATTGATGCGGGTATAGTTTGCAAGAGATACGATAAGACCAATGTTTGGACCTTCAGGAGTTTCGATAGGACACATTCTACCGTAGTGGGTGTAGTGTACATCTCTAACTTCGAAGCCTGCACGGTCTCTTGAAAGACCACCAGGACCAAGAGCGTTGAGTCTTCTCTTGTGAGTGAGCTCTGCAAGTGGGTTTACCTGGTCCATGAACTGGGAAAGCTGTGATGAACCGAAGAACTCTCTGATTGCAGCAACTACTGGCTTGATTGAGATGACATCCTGAGGACGAACTGTAGCAGCGACCTCGAGATTCATTCTCTCACGAGCAATTCTCTCCATTCTTGAGAATGCAGAGGAAAGCTGTGTCTGGAGAAGCTCACCTACGGAACGAACACGTCTGTTCCCGAGGTGGTCGATATCATCGATATTTGCCTCTCTGATATATACCTTGATGAGGTAACCCATTGTGTTGACAATGTCTTCTGGTGTGAGAACAGTACAATCTGTGCTCATTTCCTCATCTGGATTTCCAAACTTCTTGTTGAACTTATAACGACCTACAGCACCGAGGTTATATCTTCTTTCAGTGAAGAACATCTCTGGGAGATCTCTTTCAGCTCTCTCCATAGAGATCATTTCACCAGGCATGAGAACATCGTAGATGACACCAAGATAATCTTCCTTGGTTGGTTCATCCTCACCTTCTCTGGTGTACTTTGTTGATTCGTAGTCGAGACAGTTGAGAATCATGTTGGAATGAAGAGTATTTTCACTATCCATATCAACAACTTCAACCTTATTGATGCCTGCAGCAAGGAGACGATCGATAGTGTGAGCCAGAAGCTGGTCACCAGCACGGACGAGCTTTACACTCTGTCCATCTTCCTCGCCATAGATGTCCTTGAAAGCATAGCTATTCTCGACAGCTTCTCTATTTTCTTCATCAAAGGAGATTTCTTCACTCTTGTAGAAGGCAGAAACGATCTTTTCTCTTGAGTCGACGCCAATTGCACGGAGGAAAAGAGTACCAAGAATACGCTTCTTTCTATCAATCTTTGCGCAAATGATATCTCTCTTCTCATCAATTTCAAACTCGAGCCATGAGCCACGATATGGGATGATTCTTGAAGAATAAACATCCTTCTCTCTCTGGAAGATAACACCAGGAGATCTGTGGATCTGGGAAACGACGACACGTTCAGCACCGTTTACGATGAAGGTGCCTCTTTCGGTCATGAGAGGGATATCGCCAAAGAAGATCTCCTTCTCCCTGAGCTCGCCATTCTTGAGCTCAAGATTGATTCTTGCCTTTACTGGTACACTGTATGTGGCGCTCTTCTTCTTGCATTCAGTCTCAGTGTACTTCATGTTTTCGAAATCAAGAGTATAGCCATCATAGTTGAGAGTAATCTCTTCGTTCTGGCTCTTTATTGGAAATGTATTTCTGAAAACTGCTTCGAGACCATAGTTAGGATCAAGAGGTTCGCCCTTCTTCATTCTCTCTGACTGAAGGAAGCGCTCATAGCTGTCAGTCTGTACGCCAATGAGGTTTGGCATCTCACAGACTTCCTGGAAGTCAGAACCAATGTATTTACGTTCAATGATTTTGCCTTTGGCAACCATCAATGTACCCTCCGAAATGGACAAAAACTGTCCGGATTTGTAGTGCAGAAAGTGCACTTACGAACACTGCCTTATTTAGACAGCATATGCCACCAGAGAGATTTTCCCCCTCCAGTGGCATCTTGCCGAGGCCCAAAAAGGGCCCCGAAAGTTAACGAGTCTTACTTTACCTCGACGACACAACCAGCAGCTTCGAGCTTCTCCTTGACCTGAGCAGCCTCTTCCTTGGAAACGCCTTCCTTGATAGCACCACCCTTCTCACAAAGTTCCTTAGCTTCCTTGAGGCCAAGACCGGTGATAGCGCGGACTTCCTTGATACAAGCAATCTTCTTTGCAGCATCGACGGAAACGAGATTAACGTTGAACTCTGTCTGCTCCTCAACTTCTTCAGCAGCGGCAGCAGCACCTGGAGCAGCAACTGCAGCAGCTGCAGCAACAACACCAAACTTCTCTTCCATCATCTTGATGAGGTCAGCGACCTCCATTACGGACATCTGAGCAATAGACTCGAGGATCTCTTCTTTAGTAGCCATATTATCTTCTCCTATAAATATTTTTGACAGTCTAGCAGGTTACGATTTAACGAAGACTAGGACTGTATTTTTAGTTTTCAGAAGCAGCAACGCCGCCCTTAGATTCAACATACGCAAGCAAGGTAGCAGCAAGCTTCTGTACAGGTGCCTTCATGGTACCCATCAAAGAAGCAATAAGCTCGAGCTTGGTTGGAAGCTTAGACAGTGCCTCCACCTGATCTGCACTCATGAGCTCTCCGTCGATGAGAGCACCCTTGACCTGCATTGGTGAACCGTTCTTGATAGCAGCATAGAGAGCCTTAGCAACAACGTTTGAGTCGTCACCCTTAGCGAGAGCAACAGCGGTAGGACCTACCATCTGATCCTCAGCACCAGTCTTTCCGAGCTCCTTCATTGCAATCTTTGCGAAGCGGTTCTTGATGACGCGGTACTGTGCATCGTTCTTTCTGAGTTCAGTTCTGAGCTCAGTGAGCTGTGCAACAGTCATGCCTCTGTACTCTGTGAAGATGTATCCGTTGTATCCTTCGAATTCATCCTTGAGAGCCTTTACAGCATCTTCCTTAGCAGGGGTAATACGAGTCTGATATTTTTCCATTCTTGTCTACCTCCTTACCTTATTCGCTAACCTTAGAGTCAACGCGAACGCCAGGACCCATTGTTGAAGAGAGAGCAACTGAAGAGATGTAATCTCCCTTAGCATCAACTGGCTTCTTCTTGATGATCTCAGCAAGAGCTACAGATGCGTTCTCAGCAATCTTGTCAGCAGCCATGTCAACCTTACCAACAGCAAGGTGTACAACACCTGTCTTGTCAGCACGGAACTCTACACGACCCTTGTTGAGCTCAGCAAGAGCACCCTTGATATCAAAGGTAACAGTGTGAGTCTTTGGGTTTGGCATGAGGCCTCTTCTACCAAGAACTGGACCAAGACGACCTACGTCCTTCATCATATCTGGGGTTGCAACTGCAACATCGAAATCCATCCAACCAGATCTTACCTTCTCGATGAGTTCTGTATCACCAACATAGGTAGCGCCAGCATCAAGAGCTTCCTGAGCCTTGTCACCCTTAGCGAAAACAAGAATCTTCTTCTGAGCAAGGAACTGATTTGGGAGAACAACTGTATCTCTAACAGTCTGACCCTTCTTGAGAGTAAGAGCGACGGAGAGTTCTACAGTTTCGGTGAACTTTGCATAAGCACAATCCTTAACGAGCTGTGCTGCTGCCTGCATTGAATAGAGCTGATTTCTATCAACCTTCTTTGCAGCTTCCTGATATTTCTTTCCTCTTTTCATCTTACTTCTCCACCTCTACGCCCATTGAACGAGCAGTACCTGCGATGATCTTCTTAGCAGCCTCGATTGTGAATGCATTGAGATCAGGGAGCTTGGTGGTAGCAATCTCGGTGAGCTGAGCATCTGTGAGCTTGCCAACCTTGACCTTGTTAGGTGTACCACTAGCTGTTGTGAGTCCAAGTGCCTTCTTGATAAGAACTGCAGCTGGAGGAGTCTTGAGGATAAAAGAGAAACTCTTATCTGCATAGACTGTAATGATAACTGGGAGGATGAGTCCAGGTTCATAACTCTTGGTCTTGTCGTTGAACTGCTGGACGAACTGTGGGGCGCTGACGCCATGTGGGCCAAGAGCAGGACCAATTGGTGGTGCTGGTGTAGCCTTCTGGGCAGGACACTGCAACTTGATTACTGCAGTAACCTTCTTCTTTGCCATTTTCTTTCTCCTTACGTTGAAGTATGGTCTGAGTTGACCGATAATGCGTACTTCACGCTGGTAATAACGCCAGTCATACGATCTGGCTTCCACCCGGACAGCTTGTGCTTGTGCGGGGAGATTTAGATTTTAGCTTGACGATGTCAAAAAACAACTGATGGGACGGCGTCAAGTTCCGTCCCTATACAGTATATTAGAGAACTACCTTCTCTACCTGGAAGTATTCAACTTCAACAGGAGTTGGTCTGCCGAAGATTTCAACAGAAACCCTCATTCTACCCTTAACAGTATCGATCTCCTCGATAGAACCAGTGAAGGATTCGAATGGTCCATCGATAATCTTGACCTCTTCACCAACAGTGAAGTTCTGCTTAGGCCTGAATGTTGTCTCTGCAGGCATCTCGCCAGTCTTCTGCATTATCTCTTTCATTTCAGAAGCACTCATTGGAAGAGGCTTCTTTCCAGGCATTGCGGTAACAAAGCCTGTTACACCCTGAATTCTCTTGATCTTGGAATAGGCATTCTTCCAGGTTGCATCTTCTGGGAAATCGATCTCGACAAGAATATAGCCAGGAAGAAGCTTCCTCTTGACCTCTTTCTTCTTGCCGTCCTTGATTTCGGTGACGATTTCAACAGGAACCTTTACATCAAAAACGTTGAGGGCGAATTCACTATCCATCTCCCTCATCTTTTCAATAGTTCTCTGGATCTTCTGTTCGTAACCGGAATAAGTGTGAACGATGTACCAACCTTTAGCCATTTGAATTCCTTATTAATTAGAACATCAGGAAGATTCCCTTCAAGAGGAGGAAATCTACGAGACCGAGTACAATAGCGAAAACAATTGTTGTAATGATGACGACCTTGGTTGAAGAAAGAACCATCTGGCGTGATGGCCAGGAAACCTTCTTCATTTCAAGAGCACATTCCTTAATATACTTAACAAACTTGTTCATCTACCCATATCTCCATTTGCTTTCGAGGTACCAGCAGGCCAAGTAGGATTCGAACCTACAACACCCGGTTTTGGAGACCAGTGCTCTACCGTTGGAGCTATTGACCTGCTCGTACCTCGAAGGAGTCCTTTCGGACTTATTTAATCTTTGTTTCTCTGTGAAGAGTGTGCTTGCGCTCAAATGGGCAATACTTCATAAGCTCGAGCTTACCTGGAGTATTACGTCTGTTCTTCTCAGTAGTATAGTTCTTCTGCTTGCACTCTGTGCACTGAAGAGCAATCTTTTCTACAGGGCCTTTCTTCTTATCTGCCATATTTATCTCCTCGGTATTAACCGTTTAGAAAAAATAGAGCCCACGGGCGGATTTGAACCGCCGACCCCCGCCTTACCAAGGCGGTGCTCTACCACTGAGCTACATGGGCATTATATATTTTATTTTTGCACACCACCTACAGGTTGGTAAGGCCTGTTACAACATGCAGAATGTACTATAATCAAAGGAGATGATAGTTGTCAATAGTATGTGCAATAATTTCGATATAACTATTTAATATTTTTCCCTCTTCCTTATCAATATATATATGCCCGAAGATTTCAGGTTTTTTAACGGATGTTTATCTTATTGTTATATCTGCCTACTTGTTCATGCATAAAAATTTAATTATAGTAAGACGACTAAAATACAACATATGGAGGAACATATGTCCGCAGAGAATCGCACGAGATTCGGAAAAACTTCAAAGGATATTGCTCAGGACTTTGCTGAACAGCTCAAGTACAGCTTCGATGCAGATGTCTACCATACAACCCCAGAGGGCCATTATCAGGCTCTCGCAATGGCAATAAGAGATAGGATCATCCACCAGTGGGACCTCTCCAGAAAGACACAGAGAGCAAAGAGCGCAAAGAGAGTTTACTACCTTTCTTTGGAATTTCTCATGGGAAGAGCCATGACCAACAACATCATCAACCTCGGTATCGAGAAGCAGGTCAAGGAAGCACTATCCTCTCTTGGCTACAAACTTGAGGAGCTGATGGATGTCGAACCAGATGCTGGTCTTGGTAACGGTGGCCTTGGTCGTCTTGCAGCTTGCTTCCTGGATTCCCTCGCAACTCTTGAACTTCCAGCTTATGGCTATGGTATTAGATACAACTATGGCATCTTCCGTCAGCAGATCAAGAATGGGTGGCAGGCAGAGCAGCCAGATAACTGGCTCAAGGATGGCAATCCTTGGGAGCTGAAGAGACCTGACCTTGTATACCCTGTCTATTTCGGTGGTGAAGTAAAGTATATAAGAGAGAATGGAAAGGATACCTTCAAGTGGGTACCAGCTGAGCAGGTAAACGGCATGGCTTTCGATACACCAGTTGTTGGTTATGGTGGCAAGACCATCAATACACTCCGTCTCTGGTCTGCACAGGCACCAGATGAATTCTCCTTCTCTGAATTCAACTCTGGTGACTACACAGAAGCTGTAAGAAACAAGATCAGTGCTGAGAACATTTCACAGGTTCTCTATCCAAATGATACTGGATACATGGGCAAGGAGCTCAGACTCAAGCAGCAGTACTTCTTCGTTGCTTGTTCCCTTGCTGATATCGTAAGAAGATTCAAGAGAGATGGTAAGTATGACTGGAAGAAGTTCCCAGAAAAGGCTGCTATCCAGCTCAACGACACTCACCCATCTATTGCTGTTCCAGAGCTGATGAGAATTCTCATCGACCAGGAAGGTCTTTCCTGGGATGAGGCTTGGGAGATCACCGAAAAGACTTTCGGTTACACCAACCATACATTGATGCCAGAAGCTCTTGAGAAGTGGCCAGTTTCAATGATCGAGAAGATGCTTCCTAGACACCTTCAGATCATCTACGAAATCAACAGTCGCTTCATTCAGAAGGCAACCTCTTACTTCCCTCTTCAGCATGATAAGATCGCAAAGGTTTCCATCATCGAAGAGTCCTCACCTAAGATGGTAAGAATGGCAAACCTTGCAATCATCGGTAGCCATAGCACCAACGGTGTTGCAGCTCTCCATTCAAACCTTCTAACAAGCAGCATGTTCCCAGAGTTCAATCTCATCTTCCCAGAGAAGTTCAACAACAAGACCAATGGTATCACACAGAGAAGATGGCTTTTGGATGCAAACCCACTGCTTGCAAACAAGATCACTGAAGCTATTGGCGATGGCTGGGTTACAGACTTCTCACAGATTGCAAAGCTCAAACCATTTGCTGATGACAAGGCATTCAGAGATGACTTTGCCAAGATTAAGTATGAGGCAAAGGTCACTGCAGCAAACTTCCTCAAGAAGGACTGTGGTATCATCGTTGATCCTTCTACACTCTTCGATGTTCAGGTCAAGAGAATCCATGAGTACAAGAGACAGCTTATGAACGCTCTCAATGTAATCATGATCTATGACAGAATGAAGAACGATGAAGCATACAGAAACAGCTTCCCTCCAACTACCTTCCTCTTCGGTGGCAAGGCAGCTCCAGGATATGTAAACGCTAAGCTCATCATCAAGTTCATCAACAATATTGCAAGAGTTATCAACTCTGACCCACAGGTCAATAAAATCATCAACGTCTACTTCATGCCTAACTACCGTGTCACAATGGCAGAAAGAGTCATACCTGCAACCAATATCTCTGAGCAGATCTCAACTGCAGGCCTCGAGGCTTCCGGTACAGGCAACATGAAGTTCATGATCAACGGTGCTCTCACAATGGGTACTCTTGACGGTGCAAATGTTGAAATTGCAGAAGAAGCTGGTGAAGAGAACTGCTTCATCTTCGGTCACACCGAAAGCCAGATCACTGCACTCAAGAACAACTACAATCCAGAGGAATGGATCATGGCAGACGAAGGTATCAGAAGAGTCATGGAGCTCGTAGAGTCTGGTCACTTCAACCTCACAGAGCCAGGAATCTTCGAACCACTCATCAAGTCTCTCACCGAGTACGGTGATAAGTATTGCGTATGCGCAGACCTCAGAATGTACAATGACAGACACAATGAGGCTACCGACCTTTATAAGAACAGCTTCGATGAATGGAACAGAAAGGCAATTCTCAACATTGCAGCTTCTGGCAAGTTCTCTTCTGATAGAACTATCCAGCAGTATGCAGATGAAATCTGGCACATCAAGCCATGTAAGGTCAAGAAGAGTACAACTGACTCTGTCCTTGAAGATGCTAAGAAGCCTCAGATCATAAAGAAGTAATTAGCATTTTTACTACAATGACCGCATCTCACAAAAGGGATGCGGTTATTTATTTTCAACCAATAAACTTCGAAATGGGTTCAAATAACCGCAGAATACCTTCTCCTCTCCACTAACCTCTAAAGCAGGAGGTTACGATGGATTCTTTTATCGAACTATTTGTTGAGAATGGGAAAAACCTTGAAGGTATAGATACTGCTGTAGATACACTTATCAAGGAAAACAAATTCAACCGCAAGAACAAGGCTGCCCTAGCGGCCTTCTATCGCTACATTGAAACACACTACCCCTCATATCTATCAGAGGAAAACCGTTGCTTGAAATTTGCAAAGAGACTTAATAACAACGAATTTGCAAGGTTGTGGAACCATTTACTGTCAAATCGAAAGAATGAAGCTATAAGAGTGCTTGAATACTTCAAGAAAGGAAGAGGAGACAGGCGTCTTATAACAATTGCGACAGCAAATGACGGTATCTTGAAGCTCTATACAAATAAAGAAGCCACAGAAGATGATGTTCTGTGGTTAAAGGGTGCTATTGCAAGAGCCTACATAGCACCTCAGGCTGGCCTTGTCCAGAGAACCTTCAAGGCGAGTGGAAAAATGGAAGTTGAAGGACTTCTTTTCTCAAAAGGCAAGTGCTGGCCAATTCCTGCTTCATCAATGAAAAAGATGACACAGACAGAGCAGGATGGGACTCTAAGTATCCTCCCTGAGGAGGAGTTCATAACTCCTTCCCTAACTCTACCAATGGACAACTATACGCTAGGTGAAGCAAGAGAAGGCTATTTTCCAACAGATAAGGGAGAGGCTCTTATTTCTAGAGTGGCAAGAGACTATAGAGATACTGCATTAGAGGAGCTAAGATCAGGGCAGGTAGGAAGTTTCCTGTCTTACAGTCTCTGAGGGAGAGCAGATTCAAGGCAAGGAAGATAAGCAAAAGGCCTCCTGTTGATGCCATAGCACCAATACCATCAGCGCCAAGCAGCGGTTCAATTACTCCACCAAACAGAGTGAAGAACCCCTGATATATCACAATTGTGAGGGCTGATGCAAAGACGCCAAGTCCGTAGGTAGAGGCAAATACAACAGCCATGAAGCCATCCATGATGGACTTTATCAAGATGAGCTCATAATCCCCTCTTGTTCCTGCAGCAATTGAACCAACTATACTCATTGCCCCTGTACAGAAAAGAAGGGAGGAATTGAGGAAGCCCTTCGCAAAGGCTCCTCCACTTTCACCCTTTCCTGTCAGCTTCTCGATCTTGTCACCAAGGGAAAGGATCCCATCTTCGATCTTCAAGGCGAAACCTATGAAGCCACCTATGATCAATGCAAACAGGTTTGCAATTGAAGAAGGAGCATCCAAGGCCATTTTGATTCCTATTACCAGTGTTGTAACACCAGCAGAGAGCATGACAACAGTCTTGAAACTCTCTGTTATCTTCTTTCCTAGAAATAATCCAAATAAAGCACCAATTATTACCGCAAGTGCATTGATGAAGGTTGCTAACATAATGTGTGCTATTATAGAAACAAGGAGATTCTGTGTAAATGAAATTAGTACTGTTAGCAGCCGGTCTTTCTAAAAGAATGAATGGCAAAAACAAGCTTTTGCTTCCTATGAAAGAGAGCACTGTTTTCGAAGAGGCTATCAAGAGTGCACTCAAATATACGGATGACATACTTGTTGTCACAGGGTATGAGAGAGAAAATCTTCTTGAAATTATTTATAAATACAAGGTAGAAGAAGTTTTCAATCCTCTGTATGAAACAGGACAGGAAAGTAGTATAGATGCTGCATTAAGCAAGGTGGATGAGGATATTCTTATTGCCCCTTCTGATCTTCCATTGCTTTCAAGAGAACACTACCTGAGAGCCGAAATGGGAATTTCTGCACACCCATGTGCAAGGCCTTGCTACGAAGGTGTTCCAGGACACCCTGTTGCGATAACAAAAGAGCTGGTAAGAAAGGCAAAAACAAGGAGCATCCCACTTAGAATGCTCCTGAAAGAAAATGGTCTTTATTTATATAAGGAAGATAAGGCCTCAGTAAGTGATATCGATACTCCTGAGGCCTATGATAGGTTATTTACTGCTCTATCTTGATATCTTCACCTTCAAGTGTGAGCTTGATTGGCTTTTCTGTAGTCAGCACGCCAGAAAGCATAGTCTTTGCAAGTGCATTCTCGATCTCATTCTGGATAGCCCTTCTGATAGGTCTTGCACCAAAGGCAGGGTCAAAACCGACCTTACCAATAAAGGAAGCAACATTGCTATCCCAAGAGAGGTTGTAGCCCCTCTTCTGAAGACGAGAGCGAAGAGTTTCAAGCTGCAGTGTGACAATCTTCTCGACCTGCTCCTTTCCAAGAGGATTGAAGACAACGATTTCGTCGATACGATTGATAAACTCAGGCTTGAAGCTACCTTCAAGAATTGAAAGTACCTTCTCCTTTGCAAGCCTACCACCAGATGCAAGAATCTCCTGAGAGCCCAAGTTACTGGTCATGATGACGATGGTGTTTGTAAAGTCGACAACCCTACCCTGACCATCTGTGAGACGACCATCATCGAGCACCTGTAGAAGGATGTTGAAGACATCTGGATGTGCCTTCTCGATTTCATCGAACAGAATTACAGAGTATGGTCTTCTTCTGACGACTTCTGTAAGCTGTCCCCCCTGATCGTAACCAACATATCCAGGAGGTGCACCGATAAGACGGGACACTGAATACTTCTCCATGTACTCAGACATATCTATTCTGGTCAGAGCCTTCTCATCATCAAAGAGGAAGGAAGCAAGGACCTTGGCAAGAAGAGTCTTACCAACACCAGTTGGACCTGCAAAAAGGAAGGAACCAAGAGGTCTGTGCTCATCACCGATACCAGTCTTGTTTCTTCTGATTGCATTGGCAACTGCCTTGATTGCTTCATCCTGTCCGATGACCTCAGTGGAGAGAGTAGACTCCAAATTGAGATATTTTTCCATCTCTGAGCCCATCATCTTGGCAACTGGAACACCTGTCCAGTTGGAAACGATTCTTGCAATATCATCCTCTGTGACCTCTTCACGAAGCAGATGTCTATCGGAATCCTTTCTCTTCTCAAGCTCAGCTTCCATGTCAGAAATCTCTTTCTGCTTCTGTGGAATAATTCCATATTTGAGCTCTGCAGCTCTTTCGAGTCTTGCATCTCTCTCACACGCCTCCATCTCACTTCTCAGACGATCAATTTCACTCTTCTTCTGCTTGAGTCCTTCAATTGCACTCTTCTCATTCTGCCACTGCAGATGCAGAGCATCGTGCTGGCCCTTGAGTTCGGCAAGCTCCTGCTCAAGTTTTTGTAAGCGTTCCTTACTTGCAGGATCATCCTCTCGGGAAAGAGCACTCTTCTCAACTGAGAGCTGAAGCATTTTTCTATCAATCTTATCAAGTTCCTCAGGCTGGCTTTCGATTTCCATCTTGAGCTGGCTGGCAGCTTCATCAACAAGGTCAATTGCCTTATCAGGCAGGAATCTGTTGGTGATATATCTATCAGAAAGAGTTGCAGCTGCTACAAGCGCCTCATCCTTGATCCTGACGCCATGATGTACTTCGTACTTTGGCTGGAGGCCACGGAGAATTGCAATTGTATCCTCAACTGTTGGTTCCTTTGTATATACAGGCTGGAATCTTCTCTCAAGTGCCTTATCAGTTTCGATATACTTTCTGTACTCATCAAGTGTTGTTGCGCCAATTGCATGGAGCTCACCTCTGGCAAGTGCTGGCTTGATAAGGTTTGAAGCGTCTGTTGAACCTTCAGAAGCACCTGCACCAACAATGGTATGAAGCTCATCGATAAAGAGAATTACATTACCACCACTTGCTGCAACTTCTGTGATTACACCCTTAAGTCTCTCTTCGAATTCACCACGGAACTTGGCACCAGCAACGAGAGCGCCTACATCAAGAGAAAGAAGTCTCTTATCCTTCAATGATTCAGGAACGTCCTTCTTTGCAATTCTCTGTGCAAGACCTTCAACGATTGCTGTCTTACCAACACCTGGTTCACCGATAAGAACAGGGTTATTCTTTGTTTTTCTACAAAGAACCTGCATTACTCTTCTTATCTCTTCATCACGGCCAATTACTGGATCAAGCTTGTCCTCACGGGCCATGCGAGTCATATCACGAGTATACTTATCAAGTACCTGATAGCTTGCTTCAGGGTCTTGATTGGTTACTCTCTGGTTTCCTCTAATCGCCTGAAGGGCTTTCAGAACTCCTTCCTTGGATGCACCAAGACGTTCTAATAGTTCTTTTTCCTTTCCCCCCTGATCGAAGATAGCGAGGATGAAGTGCTCTGCAGAGACATATTCATCCTTGAAATTCCTAGCTGTCTTTTCGGCAGCCATCAAGGTTGAATAGGAATTCTGGCTAAGACCACGCTGGACATCTCCATAGGCCTTAGGAAGGTTATTTATAATGTTATCAAGCCCATTCTCAATTGCATCAACGTTGCAGCCCAGCTTCTCAAAAAGTGGTCTTGCAACACCCTCCTTCTGTTCGAGGAGAGAAATAAGAATATGGCTATTTTCAATCTGGCTGGAGCCTTTTTCGCCGGCATAACCTACTGCCTGCTGGATAGCCTCCTGCATTTTTACTGTATATTTACTGAAATCCATAATATAACTCCTTTTATTAGCTTTAAAAGAAGCTCCTTAACACACAACTGAAAGGTAATAATAGAATTTCAAAAAGGCAAACTCAAACCTTGAAGAACTGGATATAAGTGCTTACGAAGTCTTTTGAACTTTCCTTGTTGAAGCTTCCAAGGAAAGCAATCTGGAAACAGAAGCACTCCAGTAGAGTATATATGTGACTTGAGACCATCTCTATATTTGTCTCACTATTGAAAGTTCCGTTCTGAATACCAAGGCGTAAAAGACGCTTAAAAAGAATAGTAAGTTTCCTGGTTCTTTTCTCTATTATTTCAGAGAAGTCTATATTTTCCCTCTTCTGCTGAAGCATGACATCCATTAAAGAACGCAAGGCTCCTTCGTTGTCCTTTGCCATTTGAATGATGTCATTACAGATCCAGATAATCCTATCTGCTTCATCTCCATATGCTTCATTAAATGCGACAGAGGAGTACAGAGTAAACATTCTGCCTGTAGTAAGCTTTACAGCAAAATAATAGATCTGCTCTTTATCCTTGAAATATTGATAAAGAGTTGGGCGTGAAAGACCACAGCGCTCTGCAATCAAAGATAGGTTACTATCCTTGTAGCCTTCTTCTGCAAAGACTTCAAGAGCAGTTTTTAAAATGATAATCTTTCTTGCTTCGTGATCTATTTTTTTAGGCATAAACATATTTTAACAAAGAGAAAATATAAAAAACAAGAAAAGATATTATGTCAAAATAAAAAATTTACATTACTTAATATTTTTATAATTCAAATATCATTCCGAAATAAGAATATAAATATTGATTTATTTTTCTCAAAAGAGCAAAAAATATCCTGACAGCCAAAACTGCCAGGATTTTAAAAGTTATTAATAATTCAATGTATCAGAGAGAGTTGCGACCATAACTGCCTTAATTGTATGCATTCTATTCTCAGCTTCATCGAATACAACACTGTTCTTACTTCTGAATACTTTATCAGTTACCTCCATCTCATCAAGTCCGAATGTTTCCTTTACATACTTACCTGTTGAGGTTTCTAGATCATGGAAAGAAGGTAGACAATGTTCGAAAATGCAATCTGGATTACCTGTGAGAGCCATCATCTCTTCATTTACCTGATAGTCCTTCAAAAGCTCAATGCGTTCAGCCATCTTATCTTCTTCGCCCATTGAACACCAGATATCTGTGTAGATGATATCAGCACCCTTTACTGCTTCTTTGATATCATCAGTGATTGTAATCTCAGAACCACTTTCCTTAGCAAAAGCTTCACATTCTGCCTTAAGACTGTCTGCTGGGAAAAGTGACTTAGGAGCTGCAATTGCAAAGTCCATACCGACCTTTGTTGCACCAATGAATAGAGCATTTGCAACGTTGTTTCTGCCATCACCGACAAAGCAGAGTTTCATCTTATCAAGAGGCTTGTTCAAGTGTTCCTGAGCTGTAAGGAAATCAGCAAGAACCTGAGTTGGATGATCATCGTCTGTAAGACCGTTCCATACAGGCACACCAGAATATTTAGCCAGATCTTCTACAATCTTGTGGGCAAAACCTCTGTATTCAATACCGTCATACATCCTTCCAAGAACATTGGCAGTATCCTCGAGAGACTCCTTCTTTCCCATCTGACTGTTAGTAAGGAAGGTAACTCCTGCTCCTTCATCAAAGCAAGCGACTTCAAAAGAACAGCGAGTTCTCGTAGAGGTCTTATCAAAGAGAAGAACAACATTCTTGTCTGCAAGAAGCTTGCCCTTTACACCTTCTGCACACTCCTTATGCTTCTTTTTCTTCTTAAGTTCTGCTGCGAGTGATATGAGATATAAGATCTCATCCTTTGTATAATCTTTAAGAGTAAGAAAACTTCTTCCCTTGAGGTCCATAATATTAAACTCCTATGAGGGAAAGGATAAGTAATTGAATATCGATTGGTCAACTATTTATGCAATTTATGTTGTATAAATATGCATTATTC
>JAILRW010000067.1 GCA_024698005.1 Sphaerochaetaceae bacterium
AGAGGAGGAACTGAAAACCTTCCAGCAATTGCAGCCTTCACACAGGCGCTCCTCGATTGTCCTAAAGAGATAGAGGACATTGAAACAATTTATAAAGAAACTAGAAGAAAGTTAGAGGAAAACCAAATCAAGGTACTCAGCCCTGAAACTAACACCTCCCCTTTCGTTCTATCCATAACCACACCAATTCCTTCCGAGGTCCTTACCAGGATGCTGATTGATAAGGGCTGGTGTGTCTCATCAGGCTCTGCCTGCTCTAACAATGCAAAGGGCAAGGGAGAGGGAATACTGCAAGCAATGGGATTTTCTGCCAAGGACTCTAGAGGTGCAATAAGAATCTCATTCTTCCACTACTCAAAACTTGAAAGAGCTAGAGAGCTTGCAGATGAAATTATATCTATAGTTAGGGAGTTCTAATATGTCAAAACAGCTATATCTTGTAAAACTGGGAGAAATTTCTCTCAAGGGTCTCAACAGATCACTCTTTGAAAAGAGACTGAGAAACAACATCAAGGACAAGCTGAGACCATATCACTCAAGCTGTACAAAGCGAAAAGGCCGTCTCTTCTTCTATATAGATGAAGAGTGTCCAAGAGAGAGAATTATCAAGGCAATGAGCACCACCTTTGGTGTTGCTGGCTTTGCCGAAGCAATTGTCTGTGACAAGAATATGGAATCCTGTATTGAAAGAGCTAAACAGCTGCTTTCAAGAACCGACCTATCCAGCTACTCGACCTTCAAGATCGACACAAGGAGAGAGGACAAGCAGTTTCCACTCTCCAGCTACGATATATCTTGCGAGCTTGCAACTGTAGTCTTCTCATTCAAGGAGGACTTCAAGGTTGATCTGAAGCATCCAGACTTCGCACTTCACTGTGAAGTAAGGGACCAGATATACCTCTATACTTCAAGTCTTCCAGGCCCAGGAGGTCTTCCAACAGGTACTGCAGGAAAGGGCCTTCTTCTCCTATCTGGTGGAATTGATAGTCCTGTTGCAGGAATCGAGATCGCAAAGCGAGGATGCAAGATGGACTGTCTTTACTTCCATGCATACCCATACACTTCAGAGCTTGCTCTTGAGAAGGTAAAGACTCTCACCTCCATCATCGCACCTTACCTCGGTGGAACAAGGCTCTTTGTAGTACCATTCACAGAGCAGCAGCTCTATTTGAGAGACAACGCATATGAAGATGAGACAACACTCATGTTCCGTGCCTGCATGATGCAGACTGCTGAGCGCCTCTGCAAGGAGAAGGGTCTTGAAGCAATTATCACAGGAGAAGCGCTCTCTCAGGTCGCATCCCAGACTCTCAAGGCGATGAGTTTTACCGATAGCATGACAGACTATCTGGTTTTAAGACCACTTGTCGGCTTGGACAAGGAGCAGATCATAAGAAGATCAAAAGAAATTGGTACATATGAGACCAGTATCCTCCCATATGAAGACTGCTGTGTAATCTTTTCACCAAAGCATCCTCTTACAAGTCCAATCAAGGAAGTGGCAAGAAGACACTTCGAGGAACTCAAGATGGATTCTTTGCTTGATAAGGCTGTAAAAGAAACAGAAGTCTATTTCTTCAATCCTAATGGCGAAGAGTTTTTCCCTGAAAACACCCCTAAAACTGTCTCAGAATAAGGAAGTTGTGAGCATAAAGTTGCCCTTATAGGCAAAAAATTGTACATTTGAATCACATGAATCACGTAGGCATAGACATCGGCTCGACGACAATCAAAGTTGTCGTTCTAGATGATGAGGGGAAGCTAATATCGTGTGCATATGAGAGACATTATTCAGAGATTGTAAAAAAATCTGAAGAGATGTTGAATCACATAGCTCCACTCATCAAAAATGAAAAGATAACACTGGCAATCAGTGGCTCCGCAGGCATGGGCATGGCCCAAGCCTGTGGTATTCCATTCATTCAGGAAGTTTATGCAACTAGAACAGCTGTCCAGAAATACATACCCAATACCGATGCAGTTATAGAATTAGGAGGAGAGGATGCAAAAATCCTCTTTTTGACTAAGGGGCTAGAAGTTCGTATGAACGGCTCCTGTGCTGGTGGCACCGGAGCCTTCATTGACCAGATGGCAACCCTTCTAGGAATAGGAAGGGACGATATAGATTATTACGCACAGAGAGCAAACAAGCTCTACACCATCGCATCTCGCTGTGGCGTTTTTGCTAAGACTGATGTGCAGCCTCTGATAAATCAGGGTGCACAGACAGAGGATATTGCGGCAAGTATTTTACAGGCAGTTGTCAATCAGACAGTTGCAGGACTTTCTCAAGGCAGAAAGATACAAGGTAATGTAGTCTACCTCGGTGGACCTCTCACTTTCATCTCAACTCTTCGCAAGCTCTTCGATGAGACATTGAAGACAGATGGAACCCTGCCAGAGAACTCTCTCTACTATGTTGCCATGGGCACAGCCCTGGCAAAGACTGGAGAAAGCTTTTTACTCTCAGAAGCAATAGACAAGATAAAGAACAACAGAGGAAAGGGAAACTATGTAACACTTCCCCCACTCTTTGAAAACGAGGAAGAGTATAACGCCTTCATCGAAAGACACAGCAAGGCCAAAGTCAAGGCAATCGATCCAAAAGCCTACCATGGTAAGGCATACTTCGGTGTCGATGCGGGTTCTACAACTATAAAAGTCTGCCTTATCGACGAAGAAGGAAATGTTCTTCTTACTCGCTACGGTACCAACAATGGTAACCCTATCCAGGCTGTAAAATCCTTCCTCAACGAATTCTATGAGGAGTATCCATACATCCAGATTGCAGGTGCAGCTTCCACTGGCTATGGTGAAGATCTCTTAAAATCTGCCTTCCGTCTCGATTGGGGTCTTGTCGAGACCCAAGCTCACTTCAAGGGTGCGCGCTTCTTCCTGCCAGAGGTCGATTTCATAATCGATATCGGTGGTCAGGATATGAAGTGTTTCTGTATCAGAGATGGAGCAATTGATGACATCTTCCTCAATGAAGCCTGTTCCTCTGGTTGTGGCTCATTCCTTCAGACCTTTGCCAACGCACTTGGCAAGGGTGTTTCCGAGTTTGCAGAGCTCGCTTTGAAGGCACGAGAACCAGTAGACCTCGGTTCAAGATGTACAGTCTTCATGAACTCTTCAGTCAAGCAGGCCCAGAAGGATGGAGCTACCGTTGAGGATATCTCTGCAGGACTTGCTATTTCAGTTGTAAAGAATGCTCTGTACAAGGTTATCAGAGCCTCCAGCACAGAGAGCTTGGGAAAGAATATTGTTGTTCAGGGTGGAACCTTCATGAACAACGCTGTTCTCAGGGCCTTCGAAAAAGAGATGGGTGTGGATGTAATCAGGCCCGACATCGCTGGCATAATGGGCGCTTTTGGAGCGGCCCTGTATGCAAGAGAGAAGGCAAAGAAGCTTGGACAGGAACAGAGTACTATCCTCTCAGCAGAAGAGGTACAGGAATTAAGGCACAAGGTCTCTACCACAAACTGTGGTCTATGTACCAACCACTGTCTATTGACCATAAACACATTTGATGGAAACAGAAGACTTATCAGTGGCAACCGCTGTGAGAAACCTCTCTCAAAGAAGGTAAGAGTAAGTGAAGATGAAAACATTTACGCATTCAAACAGCAGTATTTCGATGCCATAATGGCTGATGAAGGAGAAGATATAAATGGCACCATCGGTATTCCTATGGCCCTTGGCATGTATGAACTCCTTCCATTCTGGCACGCCTTCTGGAGAGAACTTGGCTATCGAGTCGTCTGCTCAGGACACTCTACAAGGAATCTCTATGTATCAGGCCAAGGCAGTATCCCTTCAGATACCGCATGCTTTCCAGCAAAGCTTGCTCACGGCCATATCGAAGCACTTCTTGATAAGGGAGTAAAGAAAATCTGGCTACCCTGCTCTTCCTACAATGTAGATGAAGAGAAAGGCAACAACCACTTCAACTGCCCTATCGTTGCTTACTATGGAGAGGTAATCAGAGCAAATCAGGACCTCAGAGGTGCTGAAATCCTTGATCCATTCCTCTCTCTTGAATTCCCTAAGTACCTTGAAAAACGACTTTCTGCGACTCTGAACCTACCTAGAAGAAAGCTAAGGAAGCCAATTGAAAAGGCTTATGAAGCGCTTGATAGATATCACAAGGCTGTAATTGACAAAGGCAAACAGATCGTAGCTTCAGCAAATGGTCGCCCAATTATTGTTCTTGCTGGTCGTCCATATCACATTGACCACGAAACCAATCATGGAATAGATCGTCTGATCGCAGGACTTGGAGCTCTTATCATCAGCGAAGACTGTCTCAGCTACCTTGAAACAAAGAAGTCAGTAGAGGTCCTTAACCAGTGGACTTACCATGCAAGACTCTATGATGCAGCTAGGTATGTAACAGAACACGATAATATGAATCTAGTTCAGTTCGTTTCATTCGGCTGTGGTCTTGATGCTGTAACAACAGATGAGGTCAGAAGCATTTTGAAGGAAAAGGATAAGATATATACACAGATAAAGATTGATGAGATTACAAACGTTGGAGCTGTAAAGATTCGTTTGAGAAGTCTGTTTGCAGCATTGGAGGAGAGGCAATGAGCGATATCACGTTCACAAAGGAAATGAAGAAGGACTACACGATCCTTATTCCAAACATGTCTCCTATCCACTTCGATCTCTTGATTGAGTCTGCTAAATTGAATGGCTACAAGGTACTCCTGTTGAACAATTCAGGCCCTCATGTAATTCAGGAGGGGCTGAAGTATGTACACAATGATATGTGCTACCCTGCCCTGATCGTTATTGGTCAGATGATCGACTACATAAAGTCAGGCAAGATAGATGTAAACAAGTGTGCAGTGGCTATCTCCCAGACTGGTGGTGGCTGCCGTGCCTCAAACTACTACTACCTTTTGAAGAAAGCTCTTGAGAGAGCTGGATATCCTCAGATCCCGGTAATTTCACTGAATCTCAAAGGTATGAATTCAAATCCAGGACTCTCTATAACACCAAAGCTAATCTTCCAGCTTCTCTCTGGTCTCCTTTATGGCGATCTTCTGATGATGCTATCTCATCAGGTAAGACCTTATGAGATAAACAAGGGAGACACTGACAAGGTAGTCAAGAAGTGGTCAGAATATCTCAAGAATTGCTATAGGACAAACAAAGGATATTTCTGGAGCCATCTGGACAAGAACCTAGCAAACATAAGTGATGACTTTGCTGCAGTGCCTGTGGACAGAACAATCAAGCATGTCAAAGTTGGTGTTGTTGGCGAAATCTACATGAAGTACGCTCCAGTAGGAAACAACAACCTTGAAAAATTCCTCGAGGATGAGGGGTGTGAAATTATGATGCCACCTCTTCTTGGTTTTATCCTCTATGGTATCTCCAATGGTATCAGGGACTATGAGCTATATGGGGGCTCAAAGCGACATACATACCACGCTGTTGCTACAAGAATTGTGATGCCAGTTCTAAAGAAATTCGAGAAGAAGATAGACAAGGCAATCAGTAGACACAAGGAATTCATTGTTCCAGCTTCTATCGACCAGCTAGAGGAAATGGGCAAGAGTGTAATCCATACAGGATGCAAGATGGGTGAAGGCTGGCTTCTGACAGCAGAGATGATCGAACTCATCAAAAAAGGTTATGGAAACATAGTATGTACACAGCCTTTTGGATGCCTTCCAAATCATATCGTGGCGAAAGGAATGGTAAGGCCAATCAAGGATTTATACCCAGATTCCAATATTGTGCCAATAGACTATGATCCATCAGCAACCAAAGTCAATCAGGAAAATCGAATAAAACTCATGCTAGCAGTGGCAAAAGAGAACTTGGAAAAGGAATTAAAATAATTTTTTTAATTTCTTGACGTATTGAAAATTAGGCTCGATACTTTAATTGTAATTCCTGTGAACCCGATTTGGTTTGCACCTCCTTTGGCCAGACATTGTAGGTAGTGTCTGGCCTTTGTTGATATACACCAATTGTCAATATTATTATACTGACCAAACTATGAAATTAATGTCCAAGGAAAAAGAATCATGAGTGGAACCTGCTATAGATGCTTCAAATCAAAGGAAGCCTGTCTATGTGAATACATCAAGGAACTTGATACAGGTGTCAAATTTATAATCCTCATACATCCTCATGAAGCAAGGCTCATGAGAACAGGAACAGGAAGGCTAGCTCACCTCTCTTTGAAGGATAGTGAGTTGATTCAAGGAGTCAACTTTACAGAAAATGAACGTCTAAACACTCTTCTTTCAGATCCTACCTATTATCCACTCCTGCTCTACCCTGGAGAAAATGCAATCACGGCTCAGAGCGATAATTTCAAGAACAAACTTGAAGGTAGGATACCAATGGTGATCATTCTGGATGGGACCTGGTCAGAGGCAAAAAAGATGCTAAAGTACTCCATCAATCTTCAATCCCTACCCCGCTTAAGTTTCAATAGAGGATACCGCTCTCGTTTTATTTTCAAGAAGGAACCAACACCTGACGCAATCTCAACAATTGAAGCCTGCTATTACTTGATCAAGGAACTTGAAGAGATAGGAATGGCCAATGGAGATGAAGCTTACAATATGATGGCCCTTTTTGATCGCATGGTAAACTTCCAACTTGAATGCGAAAGAAAAAGAAGACTATTAAATGCACCTGAAAGGGTTCCACTTTCATCAATACAAGAGGCCGAATAAAAGAAAGCAGCCCATTTCTGGGCTGCCGACCAAATGAATATCAAGCCTATACGAATTCGACAGAACCGGTAGAGATGAGCTTTCCGGATACTCTATCGAAGAGCATGATTCTATCACTATCGATAGAAAGCTTTACCTTGGAACCAATCTTCAAGCTGAGGTTACCGAAGATAACACCAGTGAGGAGAAGATCGTTAACTCTTACCTTGATTGTAGATTCCATACCAGTAGGCATGGAGCCGTAGATCTCGCCATCGAGCTTGCCATTCTCATCGATATTGATGAGGTCTGGTCTGATACCAAGAACGAAGTCACCATTTACAGGTGTATACTCCTTCTCGATCTCATTCTCGTTGATCTTGGCAATGTGGTACTTGAAGATCTCATCCTTGTTGGATTTCTCTACATAGCCCTTCTTCTGTCTCTTTGCTTCTTCAAGAGCTTCAGCTTTTGCCTTGTCCTCATCTCTCTTCTTGAACCAAGATTCAAGATTGAGCTTTTCTACTGGCTTGAAGATTGCCTTCTTGCCGAAGAGTGTAATTTCAATACCCTCTCCATTCTGCTTACCCTCTGCTTCTGCAAAGTTGATAGATGGGTTACCTACGAAGTCTGCAACAAAGAGATTGTTTGGCTTATCGTAAACGGTAAGAGGTGCATCATACTGCTGCAAAAGACCGTTGTTGATCAAACAGATCTGAGTTGCCAGAGTCATAGCTTCCATCTGGTCATGGGTTACATATACGAAGGTGGAACCAGTTTCTACATGGAGTCTCTGAAGCTCATATCTCATCTCAAGTCTGAGCTTGGCATCGAGGTTTGAAAGAGGTTCATCCATGAAGAGTACTGATGGTTCTGGTGCGAGTGTTCTTGCAATTGCAACTCTCTGCTGCTGACCACCAGAAAGCTCTGCTGGGTAACGGTCCATGAATGGGCCAATCTTTACCAGACGGCTAACTCTTCTTACAGCCAGGTCAATCTCTTCCTTAGAAAGTCTTCTTTCTTCTCTGACGACCTTTCCATCCTTTGTGAAGCGGAAACTATCATCAAGCTTGAAGCCCTTTGCTTCAGCTTCCTTCTTTGCCTTCTGGACTGCAGCTTCACACTCCCCTCTGAGAGCTTCAGCGTTGTCGAGATTCATAGCAAGAAGTCTCTTTGCACTCATCATTGACAGAGTAAAGGAGTCGATAAGATTGATAAGAGCTCTCTTCTCATCTACCTTACCATTCTTGTCTACAGAATCGGCAATGACCTTCTTCACTGCAGAAGGATTTGAAAGTACTTCTGCAAGGCGTGCATTAACACGTGCATCGAAGTCTATCTTATCCATCTCTTCCTTGACATTTGTAAGGCCAAAGGAGATGTTCTGATAGACTGTCATGTTTGGCCAGAGAGCATAGTTCTGGAACAAGAAACCAACCTTTCTCTTGTTGGCAGGAATGTTGATTCCCTTTTCTGAGTCAAATACGACTCTATCGCCGATTGTGATTCTACCAGATGTAGGAGTCTCTAGGCCTGCAATCTGACGCAAGGTAGTGGTCTTACCACAACCTGAAGGGCCAAGGAGAGTAACGAATGCATTATCTTCAATAACGAGATTGAGGTCGTCTACACCGTAGAACTTACCCCAGCGCTTAGTAATATTTTCAAGTACGATTTTTGGCATGTTTTCAACCTCCGATACCAGAGTCTAAGCTGGCACCTGTAACCTTGTTGACTATTGTGTTACAGACAAGAATTGTGATGATGAGTATCAAGTTGATACCTGATGAGAATGCGTAAAGACCCATTTCATCAAAGTAGTCCAATGTAGTAGCAAGAATGAAGCCCTGTACACAGAGGAGCATGAAGAGTGAGAGCTCTCTCAGACATGTCATGAATGGCATGAGATAGCCACTTATAATCGAGGATTTCTGGATAGGAATGATGATCTTTGTCATTCTCTTGATCCAAGGAATGTCCTGGATTATTGCAGACTCCTCAATCTCTCCAGAGAGCTGGAGCATAGAGTTGAGTGCACTTCTACTTGCAAATGGAATGTACTTTACGGTACCTACAATTATAAGCAAGGTATAGGTGTTGAATAGGTTAATCTTCTCACCCGAGAAGAGAATGAAGAATGCAGCACCTACTGCAACAGATGGCATCAGGTAAGGAAGGAAGGCTACGCTGTTGACGTAGCTTGCACCCTTACTTCTTCTATTCTTGCTTACAGCGTAACCAATCATGGTACCAAGAGTACCTGCGATAATGGAACACATGAAAGCAGTATAGATTGTGCCAAGGAATGCATGCCAGATTGTCTTGTTATGCAAAATACCTAACTGACCATATAGGCCATTCTCAGCTTTAGGATCACTAGCAGTCCACCACTTTGTAGTGAGGTTCTGAGTATTACCTGTATAGAGGAAGCTGTAGTCACCAGGGTTAGGAAGGAATGTTTCGAAACCGAAGGAAACGATTGGGAAGATACTTGTGAAGAAGGTCAGGATGACGAAGATCAGAGCAATTATATATTTGCCTCTCTTTCCGAGGTTGATCTTTGAAATCTGTCCACTCTTACCAGTAACAGTTGTATAGTTCTTTCTACTCTTGAGTGACATCTGGTTTACAAACATGATAGCAACACCAAAGAGCATCATTACAATTGCCAGGATTGAAGCCTCACCTTTGTACTTTACGTTCAGGGAAACGTACTTGGTAGAAAGGGTTACGAGGTTCAGATAGTGTGGTACAGGATAGGAGCCCATTGCACCGCCGAATACCAGAAGTATGGTCGACAGGATTGCAGGACGTACCATTGGGAGTGTTACACGGAACATGATCTTATGCTTTGGTGTATCAAGAATTGTTGCAGCCTCTTCGAGGTTTGCATCCATATTCTTGAAGATGCCACCTACAAGGATGTAGGCAAATGGAGCATAGTGGAGACCAAGTACAACGATACTTGGGAAAAGTCCCATGCACCACCACTTAGGCATCAAGATACCCATGCTGGCCAATAGTCCATCAGATGTACCAGTGACAACATTGGAAGAGAATACATGCTGCCAAACAACAGCCAATGTCCACTGTGGCATGATGTAAGGGAAGATGAAGATGGAAGAAAGATACTTCTTCCATGCAAGATTGGTCCTTGTGACAAGGAAAGCAAAGATACCACCATAGAGGATGGATACTATGCAGGAACCAATTGCCAGAATTATTGTATTCAGAAGAGGAATCCAAAGATTCTGGGAAGCTAGTCGAGATGTGAAGAGATCTACATAGTTAACAAAAGAATAACCAGAACTCTTCTTTGTGATATAAGCGTCGATTGTGCCCGGATGGATCTTGATTGTATCCTGAACGATAGCAACAATCGGAGCTACTGTACTGATTGTAAGGATTATTCCCAAAAGAAGCAGAATAACATTCTGTGGCTTCGACAGGAACGTCTTTACATGGTTTAGAAGCAGAACGCTTCTAGATATCGAAGTAGTTTGTTGTTTCATTTGGTCTGTAAAAAAAGAATCTAAAATCCAAGAATGCCCCTCAGGGAGAGGGGCATTCAGCTATAAGCAATAATTACTTGCGAAGGCCTTCAATCCAGCTTCCGACTGTGAATGCTACGTTAGCGCAGTATTCAGGATCTTCAACTACGAGACCACCTTCGTCGAGCCACCAAGCAAGACCCTTATCATTGAGAGCCTTATACTTAACGGTCTTTCCATCCTCAGCCATACCACTTACACTGTGGTGATGTCTTTCTTCGTTTGCCTTAGCAACTTCTGGGTTAGATGAGTAGCCACCGATATCCTTGCCCCAAGCATTGAAGCCAGGCTGTGTACAGGTCATGTAAGCGATGAATGCACAACCAGTCCATGGGAGTGGAGAGTTATCAGTTACGAAGAGGTAATGGCAGTAGCCATAGCCACCGAAGCCTTCGTAGTCATCTTCATATGCAGCAACCTTAATGTTGTTCTTGGAAACACTATCGGATTCCTGGACACTTCTGAGCTTGGAGTATACGAGGAGACCGAACTGGTCAGTAGCAGAAGAGGATACGAGAGTATTACAGATAGGACCATCATCAGTCTGTTCGTTGTAGCTGGTTACCCAGAGCTTGATCCATGCAAGACCGTAAGCACCGTTCTCGCCGAGACCAAAGTCCTTAGCTTCCTTGGAGAGAGCCTTGACTTCCTTCTCTACGATAGCTTTCTTATCTGCTGGAAGTTTGTCGCAAGCTTCCTTGAGTTCATCAGCATACTTATCAGCTGTGAGCATATAGAGGAAGTTGACACCAACTGGCTCTGACTGGATACCCATGAAGAGACCGTGCTCGCCTGGCATTACGAAATCCCAAACGTTCTTGTAGGTCTTGCTGCCTGTGCAGTTGTACATGAATACCTTGTTGAGGGTCTGGAGTGGGAGATATCCTTCAACCTTGTCAGCTGTTGTACCGTTTGCCTTTGCCCATTCAAGTGGGATGAAGCGATCGAGAAGACCGGTCTGGACCATCTTGGATTCGATCTGGTTACCATCCTGGATGAGGGTCATTGCAAATGTTCCCTGAGCCTTCTTGGAGTCAGCGTCGAGCATCTCGAAGATAGAGTTGTTCTTTGGCTGCTGCCACTCGAACTTGAGCTCATAACTTGGATCGATTGACTTGAGATATTCAATAAATAGAGGAAGAGCAGTCTTACCACGAGAAGAATTACCTACGCCGTAGAAAGTAGCACCATTGGATTCAGCAATTGCCTTCTTAGCAAGCTCTTCCATTGTCATACCTTCAGCCTGCTTGATAATGGACTGAGTAGGAGTGAGCACCTTAACTGGTTCAGCCTTTGTCTCTGATGAGCCGTTTGCGAAAACAGCAGAACATACGAGAAGAGCAATAAGCATTACAGATAGAATTTTTTTCATAAATTTCTCCTTTTAGAAATATTACAATTTCAGTCTAAGATTGCAAAATTCAGAAGTAAAGGAAAAAAACTTTTATCTAAAATTAGGTCAACAAATGATAAATTTGGACAAAACTAAATAACTCATTTCTTGCATGCAGAGCAGTTACAGCCAGTAGAATGGGCACTGTCCGTGGAATAGAAGCCAGATCCCTTGAACACAATTGCCGCAGGAGCAAATAGCTTCTTCAGTGAATTTTTTGCCTTGCACTCAGGACAATCTGTAAGCGCGTCATCAGAAAAGCTCTGTGAAATATCCATAGTTTTTCCACAAGCTTTGCATCTATATGAATAAATTGGCATTCTATTCCTCTTTGTTTGAAACTGTATTGATTAGTTTGATGAGATCCCCTTTGGAGATATTATGGTTCCTCACCATTGCGATGTTTCCATCATAGTAATATTTATTGGAAAGTTCCTTGAAATCTGGTTTGATTCCGCTCTTCTTCAAGTTAAAGAGCTCCTTGTTCCTTATGAGAGTGATCAAGGTCTTGGCATTGCTTTCACTCTCCATAGTCACATCAGCATTGAGACTGAGATTCTCTCCATCTTCAATGATGTAGACTATCGCCTCTTCCATCTTCAAGAATACAGACTGAGGGATGTCAAATCCAAGGTCGAACATTGTCTGTGGCTTTCTGATATAGATGCCAACGACACTGTCCCCTAGCCTTTCAGCTGTTACATCGTCAATATAGATAACTCTGTCAGAGTATGTCTTCTTGTAGATTGAAGGATAGTTCTCACGAGAGAAGAGCAGAAGACCACCACGTGGTACTTCAGCTTCAAGCGATTTACTCTGGTAGTACGAGATACCATCGCTCTCTATTTCCTTGAAGTCCTTGCTATAATACAAGGCATTGTTGATTATGAATGGGCCAAAGTTTCCTTCCAGTCCACCATAGTAAGTGTAATCGGAAAACTTGGCAGGATACTCTTCTGTATCTGTAGTGAGAGCAACATTCACCCTTTCACTTCTATCAAGAAGTTCCAACAGAAGAGGATCATTGAAACCTACAAGATAGCCACCCTCCTTCAATCGAGTGGCATCTGCAGTTATTACAATTTCAGAGTCCTCCCCCATTGCCTGGAAGAAATACTCTTCCTTATACGGGCTGTGGTGTACACAGCTCGTAAGAAGAAAAAGCACAACAGAGCAATAGAGAAGAACTTTTTTCATTTTCAGGCCTTCTTGACTGTAATAGTCACTTCTTCATCACCTGCCTCACCCTTTACACCATCGTTTTCACTGATAGTGAGAGTGTCTGCAAGTGTCTCACCTGCGATATAATCTCGGAATGTCTCAACAGACTTATTTACCAGATCAGATCCGAAGATTGTCAAATTGATGTGATCTGCAACTTCAAGTCCAGTATCCTTTCTTGTGGTCTGGACAAGGCGGACTACATCTCTTGCTATACCTTCAGCAATGAGCTCTGGAGTGATTTCAGTATCGTAACCAACAGTCATATCACCTTCATTGAGAACCTTTACATTCTCAGCCTCAGTTCTCTGGATTACGATATCCTCTTCACCAACCTCGATAGAACCTTCAGAGAAGTTGACATTAGCCTTGATGTTATCAAGTATCTTGGCAATCTGATTAGAATGGAACTCCTGGATCTTTGCAGCAACTTCCTTCATGTTCTTACCAAGCTTCTTGCCAAGAATCTTGAAGTTAGCCTTTGCAGAGTAGCTTACAAGTTCTGACTCGTCAGACTGGAGGGAAACGTCCTTGACGTTGAGCTCCTCGCGGATAATATCGATATTCTCCTGAAGAATTCTTCTGTGTTCCTCGAGACGGTCTACGATGATGTACTTTGAAAGTGGCTGGCGAACCTTGAGCTTGGAGTTGGCTCTGAGGCTTCTTCCCAGAGCAACAGCCTTCATGATTACACTCATTTCATTCTCAAGTGCAATATCACGCTCTCCTGCTGTTGGCCAATCACAGAGGTGTACAGATTCAGGCATCTTATCGCTTCTGAGGTTCTGATAGATCTCCTCGGTAACGAATGGGATCATTGGAGCAGCTACTGTTACATAGGTGATGAGTACCTTGTAGAGAGTATCGTATGCCTGCTTCTTGTCTCCATCATTCTCACTCTTCCAGAATCTTCTTCTGGAACGGCGGATATACCAGTTGTTGAGGTCATCTACAAAACCGATCAAAGCAACACATACACCCTGTACATCGTATTCATCAAATGCCTTGCCAACCTCTTCAATAAGGCGGTTGGATGCGGAGATGATCCACTTGTCCATTGGGTTCTTCAAATCACTGAATGCAGTCTCGCTTGGCTCATAACCATCGATATTTGCATAGGTAACAAAGAAGGAGTATGCATTCCAGATTGGCAAGAGCAAGCTCTTGATAGCTTCGTTTACAGTACTGTCACTGAACTTGAGGTCATCAGCTCTTACTACACCAGAGTTGAGAAGAGCAACTCTAGTTGCATCTGCGCCGAACTGCTTTACGACATCCATTGGGTCTGTATAGTTTCTAAGACTCTTGGACATCTTTCTTCCATCTTCTGCAAGGACGATGCCGGAAACGACACAGTTCTTGAATGCTGGCTTGTCAAAGAGAACAGCAGCAATGATGGTAAGGGTGTAGAACCAACCTCTTGTCTGATCTAAACCTTCGTTGATGAAGTCTGCTGGGAAGTTCTTCTCGAACCTCTCCTTATTCTCAAATGGATAGTGCATCTGTGCATAAGGCATAGAACCAGATTCGAACCAACAGTCGAGAACGTCTGGGATTCTCCTCATGGTGCCCTTTCCATCTGGGCTTGGCCAAGTGAGCTCGTCAACGAACTCCTTGTGAAGATCGTCTACCTTCTTTCCGCACTTTGCTTCAAGTTCTGCAACAGAACCGATAACTTCGATATGATCAGAACCATCACACTTCCATACTGGGATTGGGTTACCCCAGAATCTATTTCTGGAAATTGCCCATTCACGTGCACCTTCAAGCCACTTGCCAAATCGACCATACTTGATGTGGCCTGGAACCCAGTTGATCTGGTCATTGCACTTGAGCATCTCTTCCTTGATCTTAGGAACATCAACGAACCAACAGCTCATTGCTCTATAGATGAGAGGAGAGCCGGTTCTCCAGCAGAATGGATAGGAGTGGCGATACATCTCTTTCTTTACAAGAAGACCACGCTCCTTGAGGTACTTGATTACAAGTGGATCTGCATCCTTTACAAAGAGACCCTTGAAATCAGTTACTTCTTCTGTGAAACAGCACTCTTCATCAACTGGACATACAACTGGAAGATTGAGATGCTTCAAAGCCTTGTAGTCATCCTCACCGAAGCCAGATGCACAGTGGACAATACCACAACCATCGGTGGTAGTTACATAGTCAGCAGTAATTACCTGGAATGAACCGAGCTTCTTGTGATCAGCAAAATATGGGAATAGTGGCTCATAAGTCTTGCCAGCAAGATCAGTACCCTTCATCTCTGCAACTACTGTGCAGCCCTTTGCGTCCTTGTAGTACTTCTTGACAAGCTCCTTGGCAAGGTAATAGTACTCACCACCCTCGTCATCCTTGACCTTGACATAATCAATATCTGGACCAACGATAAGAGCCTGGTTGGAAGGAAGTGTCCATGGGGTTGTTGTCCATGCGAGGAAGTATGTGTTCTCCTCACCATCTACCTTGAAGCGGACAGTTACTGCAGGATCCTCAACATCACGGTAACCACCCAAGTTAACTTCCATATTTGAAAGAGGACAAGCAAGCTTTGGGGAGTATGGAAGGATGTTGAAACCTTCGTAGATGTATCCCTTGTCATACATGCTCTTGAAGACCCACCAGATGGACTCCATGTAATTCTTGTCCATTGTTCTGTAGCCATTGTCGAAATCGACCCAACGGCCCATTCTAGTTACAGCATACTCCCACTCGTTGGTGTACTTGAGAACGGAAGAACGGCACTTTGCGTTAAAATTGGCAACACCGTAATCGACAATGTCCTTATGACCAGAAATTCCAAGTTCCTTCTGAATAAGAGATTCGACTGGAAGGCCATGACAGTCCCAGCCAAAGCCACGAACAACTCTCTTTCCCTTCATTGTCTGATAACGAGGGATTGCGTCCTTGATAGTACCAGGAACAAGGTGTCCGAAGTGTGGAAGGCCAGTAGCAAATGGAGGGCCATCATAGAAGACATACTCATTGTCTGCTGGTCTCTGTTCAACAGATTTCTTAAAGGTGTCATTCTTCTTCCAGAAATCGAGGATTCCCTCCTCCATCTGGGCAAAATTGACCTTATTATTTACAGGTTTGAACATTGATAAACTCCTAAATATCGAATCAGAACTATTCTATAAAATAGACTCCCTTTATACAAGTGTTGATGGTTGTACTGGCCTTATTGTCTTTGATAGAATACAGCTATGACAAAATATCCGCTTCCAGACAAAATCAAGGCTCTTTCAGAACCCTTCACCAAGAAGGGGTTCTCCCTCTATCTTGTCGGCGGAGCTGTCAGGGATTATCTGCTGGGAAAGGAAAATGATGATTATGATTTCACCACAGATGCAAAACCCGAAGAGGTCATCTCTCTCTTTCCAGGACACACAATCCCAACTGGGATAAAACATGGAACTGTAACTGTCCGTTTCAAGGGTGAAAGCTACGAAATAACCACCTTCAGGGCAGATGGAGAGTACTCTGATGGCAGGCATCCAGACTGTGTAAAATTCGTTCGCAATATAGAAAGCGACCTTGAAAGAAGGGACTTTACTATCAATGCCTTTGCCTGCTCTGTAGAAAGTGGAGAAATTTTAGATCTACACGGAGGAAAGCAGGATCTTGCAGCGGGTCTTATAAGAGCAATTGGCGAGCCAAAGAAGAGGTTCGATGAAGATGCATTAAGGATGATGAGGGCCTGCCGCTTTGCCTCAAGGCTAGACTTTGAAATAGAAGAAGAGACCTTCAAGGCAATAGTGAAGGACTCATCAAACATCACAAAAGTATCTGCAGAGAGAATTCGTGAAGAACTTTTCAAGATCCTTTCATCAGACCACCCAGCAAAGGGTCTTGAGCTGATGAGAAAAACTGGCCTCATGAAATACATACTCCCAGAGCTTCTGGAAGGCTATGGCATGGCTCAAAAGGGCATGCACAAGTATGATGTATACTACCACATCATTAACACAGTTCAGGCTGCAGCCGATACCCATGCCCCCTTCCCTGTCCGTCTTGCTTCGCTGCTTCACGATATCGGAAAACCAAGAAGCAGGAAGATAAAGGATGGAGAAGTTACATTCTACTCACATGAAGTAATAAGCGAAAAACTTGCAATTGATATTCTCAATCGCCTCAAGTGCTCAAATGAAGAGATTGCACTCACCTGCCTTCTGGTAAGGAACCATATGTTCAACTATCAAAGTGAATGGACAGACAGCGCTGTAAGACGCTTCATTATGAGGGTCGGCATAGAGAATATGGATAATCTATTTTGTCTCAGAGTTTCCGACAGGCTTGCAATTGATGGCAAGGTGGATGAAGAAAACCTATCAGAGCTCAAGGAGCGAATTGACGCAGAGATAGCGCGCGGCTCTGCTCTCACAATAAAGGATTTGAAGGTAAACGGAAGAGATCTGATAAACCTTGGAATAAAACCAGGTCCTGAGATGGGAAACATATTATCAACTCTTCTAGAAAGGGTAATTGAAGAGCCCAAGCTCAACGAAAGAGAAACCTTGCTCGAGCTTGTAAAAGAAATCAATAATTAATTGGGACAATCGAGTAGGTAGGCCTCAGCATCTGTTTTCCAGCTGAGGCTTTCCTCTCACACCACCGTACGTACCGGTCTGGTATACGGCGGTTCAATCATATTTCAACCCTAACAGTAGTTGTTCGCCACTAGTCCTTGACCTTCTGTCCATCATCATCCTTCTTGCATGCAGCTCGTTCCATGTCTCCTCTATTGGAATCAGTCCATATGCCCTTTCCAGCATATCGTTCGTGATATACCTTCCGAGGATCTTTGCCATCTTCCAGTAAGAGTTGGAGCCTGCTCCTGTCAGGGTGCCGATTCTTATCTCGTTCACTCCTAGAAGTCTCAGCTGATGTTTGCGGTTCTTCCCCGTCTTCCACTGCTTCCACAGTATCTGTCGGAGCCGTCTCCTCAGCCAACTTGCAATCTCCCCGATGTAGACCTTGAGACTGCTCCTCGCATAGTAGTTCATCCAGCCTCTTAGATACGCATTGATTTCTTTTACTATGGAATGTATGTTCCTTCCACAGTTCCTCTGTGTCATATCCTTGAGTGTCTTCTTGAACTTCTCGAGCTTCTTCGGCTTTGGCTTGCATTTCCCGAGGTCTCCATTCTTCTGTCTCTTGGTGGTCAGGAACACGAATCCAAGAAAGGAAGAGCCCACAGCTCTCCTGGCCTCGGTCTTGTCCATGTTGACCTTGAGCTTGAGTCGGTTCTCGAGGAATCTTATTGCAGACGCCTTCACCCTTCTGCTTGCATATCCACTCTTGGTGAATATGTTGCAGTCATCGGCATACCTTACGAATCTCAGTCCTCTTTCCTCGAGCTTGAGGTCGTATGGGGTCAGATAGATGTTCGACAGCAGTGGTGACAGTGGGCCACCCTGCGGTGTCCCAGTCTCGGTCGCCGTGAAACTTCCATCGTTCATCACTCCGCACTTGAGGTACTCGAATATGAGCCTTCTCACATCCTTGTCCCCCATCCTTGCATCGATGAATGTCAGCATCAGGTCGTGGTTCACCGTGTCGAAGAACTTTGACAGGTCGAGGTCGACTACATGCCTGTAGCCCTCGGCCATGTACTCCTGTGCCTTCCTTACCGCATCCTCTGCACTGCGTCCCGGCCTGAATCCGTAGCTGTAGTCGGAGAATTCCGGCTCGAAGACTGGTTGCAGTACCTGCACCATCGCCTGTTGTATCACGCGGTCTATGACGCATGGTATTCCAAGAAGCCTCACACCTCCGTTGTCTTTCGGAATCTCCTTCCTCCTGACTGGCTTCGGTCTGTACTTCCTCGCAAGAATCTGTTCCTCTATGAGTGCCCAGTTGTCTCTCATGTACTCGTCGATTTCATCGACTTCCACACCATCGACACCGGCCGCTCCCTTGTTCCGCTTCACAGTCCGCACGGCTACTCCAATGTTCTGGGGCGAGAGCATCTTCCTGCCCAGTTCTGTGTGCGGTAGCTGTGGGTTTCCGCCTCTCATGGTCTCTGTTTCGGCATGGCCACTGCTGAGCCCCTTTCCGAGGTATCTGCTGTTGTTGCCATGTCCTCCTTCCCTCCTTCGTAAGGATTATGATTGTTCGGCCCTTCGCATCCTCTCTAGATGCTACTATGGCCTCTGCTGACTTCCGCACGTTCGATTTTCTATGTCCCCATCGACGATATTGCAGTCCCGAGACACCGTGCGGATCTCCCCCGTTAAGGTGCAACAACCTTCTCTGCATGTAGCCCCTGCATTTACATAGCTCCATCAGCCTCGGATTTCATCACATTTAGCAGATTCATCCAGTTGCCATGCCTTGTATGCAGTTTCTGTCCGTGAGCTCACAGATTTGCCTCGGGCTTCCTTCAGACCTTGTATTGCTACAGTGCCCTTGCCTCTAGCTAGCGGTTCTAGGGTTCTTTTCCCTTAGGCTGTTCCCGCAGTGGACTTTCACCACCAAGTTGTTACCCATGCAGGGCAAAC
>JAILRW010000160.1 GCA_024698005.1 Sphaerochaetaceae bacterium
CAAATATTGATCTTACAAAGTATGGAATCACTGGAACAACTGAGATTGTTCGCAATCCATCCTACGAGTTCCTCTATGATGAGGAAACAAGAAAGGACCTTACCGGATATGAGAAGGGACAGGTCACAGAGCTCGGTGCAGTCAACGTAATGACTGGTATCTACACCGGCAGATCTCCAAAAGACAAGTACATCGTTATGGATGAGAATTCAAAGGATACTGTCTGGTGGACAACTGAAGGTTACAAGAACGACAACCATCCACTTTCACAGGAGAACTGGGGCAAGCTCAAGGAGATTGCTCAGAAGCAGCTCTCTGGAAAGAGACTTTTCGTAGTCGATGCATTCTGTGGTGCTAACAAGGACTCCAGAATGGCTATCAGATTCATGATGGAAGTTGCTTGGCAGGCACACTTCGTAAAGAACATGTTCATTGTTCCAACCGAAGAAGAACTCGAGAACTTCAAGCCAGATTTCGTAGTTTACACAGCATCCCTTGCTAAGGTTGACAACTATAAGGAAATGGGCCTCAACTCTGAGACAGCTGTTGCATTCAACATCACATCCAGAGAGCAGGTCATCATCAACACCTGGTACGGTGGTGAGATGAAGAAGGGTATGTTCTCCATGATGAACTACTACCTCCCACTCAAGGGTATTGCAGCAATGCACTGTTCCGCTAACACCGATATGGATGGCAAGAATACTGCTATCTTCTTCGGCCTCTCCGGTACAGGTAAGACCACACTCTCAACTGATCCAAAGAGACTTCTCATTGGTGATGACGAACACGGCTGGGACGACAATGGCGTCTTCAACTTCGAGGGTGGCTGTTATGCAAAGGTTATCAACCTCGATAAGGAATCTGAACCAGATATCTACAACGCAATCAAGAGAAATGCTCTTCTTGAGAACGTAACTGTTGATGAGAATGGCAAGCTCGACTTCGCTGACAAGTCTGTCACCGAGAATACTCGTGTTTCCTACCCAATCAACCACATCAAGAACATCGTAAAGCCTGTTTCTGCAGCTCCAGAAGCAAAGAATGTCATCTTCCTTTCTGCTGATGCATTCGGTGTTCTCCCACCAGTATCCATCCTTACCCCAGAGCAGACAAAGTACTACTTCCTCTCTGGCTTCACTGCAAAGCTTGCAGGTACCGAGCGTGGTATCACTGAGCCAACACCAACCTTCTCAGCTTGTTTTGGCCAGGCATTCCTCGAACTCCACCCAACCAAGTATGCTGAAGAGCTCGTAAAGAGAATGGAGAAGAGTGGCGCTAAGGCTTACCTCGTTAACACTGGCTGGAATGGAACTGGCAAGAGAATTTCCATCAAGGATACCAGAGGTATCATCGATGCAATCCTCAATGGTGCTATCAAGAATGCTCCAACCAAGCAGCTCCCATACTTCAACTTCGAAATCCCAACCGTACTCGAAGGTGTTGCAACTGAGATCCTCGATCCAAGAGACACCTACAAGAACGTTGCTGATTGGGACGAGAAGGCTAAGGATCTTGCTTCTAGATTCGTTAAGAACTTCAAGAAGTATGAAACCAACGAAGCTGGTAAGGCTCTTGTTGCAGCTGGTCCTCAGCTCTGATTTAAAGAACACTGGTTCTTATCGATGGCTCCTAGAAATGGGAGCCATTTTTCATATTATTAAAAAGTGATATAATCAACCGACAAGGAGCATGGCAATGAATACAAATGATAGAGAAAATATAATTGTAAGGACTAGTATTATAGGTATAATTGCTAACATTATACTGGTAGCTTTCAAGGCCTTTGTAGGGCTTGTTTCAGGTTCCATTGCAGTAATGCTTGATGCTGTAAACAACCTCTCAGATGCTATCTCTTCTCTTGTAACAATTGTAGGAACCAAGCTTGCAGCAAAAGCACCGGACAAGAAGCATCCTCTTGGATATGGAAGGATTGAATTCCTGTCTGCATTGGTTGTCGCAGCAATCGTTCTGTATGCAGGTATCACCTCATTTACAGAATCAGTAAAGAAGATATTATCTCCAGAAGCTGCAGATTACTCCATCGTCAGTATTGTAATCATTGCTTCTGCAGTAGTTATCAAGATTCTCCTTGGACTATATGTAGTAAAACAGGGCAAGGCAACTGAGTCTGGTGCTCTTGAGGCCTCTGGCCACGATGCACTTTTTGACGCAGTACTTTCCTTCTCGGTACTTGCATCTGCACTTGTCTATGTAATAACAGGTCTTTCTCTTGAAGCTTTTGTCGGTTTGGTAATTTCAGTGTTTATCATCAAGTCTGGCCTTGAAATGATTTCAGAAACATTGGATGACATCATTGGAAAGAGAGCTGATGTTGAAACAGTCAGAAAGATAAAGAAGCTCATAAAGGAAGAGCCAGAAGTTAGAGGAGCCTATGATCTTGTTATCACAAGCTATGGTCCAAATAAGGACATTGCTTCCGTCCACATCGAGCTTCCAGACACTATGAGTGTTGATGAGGTTGATAAGATCACTAGAAGAATCGAAGCAAAAGTCTTCAAGGAAACTGGCATTATCCTCACTGGTGTAGGTGTATACGCTTACAACACTGGCGATAATGAAGCGAGAAAAATTGAAGGGGAGGTCAGAAGGATTGTTCGAGACCACGAATGGACAATTCAGCTCCACGGCTTCAATGTTGACATCGAGAACAAAACTATGCGTTTTGATGTTGTAATCAGCTTTGATATCGAAAGAAAAGAAGCATATTCAATCCTTATAAAGGAACTTGAGGAGCGCTTCAAGGATTACAAAATTGACATCACTCTTGATGTGGACCTTACAGACGTATAATGAAGATCAAGATTCTCACAATGTTTCCATCTCTCTTTGAGAGTTTTCTGCAGTCTCCTGTAATAAAGCGATGTATCGATAGGGGATATGTTTTACTTGAACTTGTGGATATAAAGGATTTTGCTTCTGGTTCCTTCAGACACATCGATGATTCACCTTGCGGCGGTGGCCCTGGGATGATATTGAAAGTCGATGTAGTTATGAAGGCACTTGAAAGTGTGAGTACAGAAAAGAGCCACTCTATACTTCTATCTCCAAAAGGAAGGACCTTGGACCAGAAGAAGGTTAGAGAGTTGGCCAATATGGATGAACTTGTCTTCATCTGTGGCCACTATGAAGGGATCGATGCCAGAGTTGAGAAGCATGTAGATGAGTTGCTCTCAATTGGGGATTACATACTTACAGGTGGCGAAGTTGCCACCATGGTAATCATCGATGCAATTTCCCGTCTCCAGAAAGGTACTATAAGGGAAGGCGCAACAGAAGACGAAAGTCATGAGAATGGGCTTCTCGAATATCCTCAGTATACAAAACCAATTGATTACAAAGGGGATAGGGTGCCTAAAATACTACTTTCTGGGAACCATGGCGCTATCGATAGATATCGCCACAAACAAGCTTTGCTCATTACTAGGGAAATGAGACCAGATATGTTTGCTCGCTATGAATTAAGCGAGGAAGAAAAGCGTCTTATCGAAGAGACCTGAGGTAAGTGTCCAGATAGACTTTATGGCCCACTGCGATGATCATATTTCTGAGCAGGGTCTTCTTTTCATTCATATCATTATCTGTCTTCATCTCTTCTCCAGAGAAAACACTCTTCAAAATCGAGGAAAGTTCCTTTCTGAAGTATTCGTATGCATCCTTTGTCGGATAACTCTCTGCTTGCAGAGATAGCATGAGTTGAATGTCATCGAGAGAGAGAACGGTTTTTGCAACTGCAATGAAGATCAGAGTAGCAATCTGCTCTCTGTAGTACTGTTTCTTTACTGGATTCTCGATTATCTTCTTCTTTACATAGTTGCTTATCATGGAGCCTGTCAGGCCTTCTTCTCCAAGGCTCTCCATCAGAGGGGAGATGTATCTTACAACCTGTTCAAGGAAGAGACCTACATCTGGAATCATTTCGTACTCAGGTAAGGTAAAGTTCTGCATGTCTATTGCTGTATCGTTCATATTTAAAGAATAAACTTAATATCGGTATTTGTTAATAAGTTTTTAAAAAACTCTTGACAGGATTATCGAATATTAAAATACTATAATCAGTTTTTTAAAAACCGATTAAAAGGAGTTATGAACTAGATGATGGCAACAATGACAGTTTCAAGAAGACAGCTTTACATCAAGGATCCTATGTCTGCGCTTACCCATTTCATCGGCTTCGTAGCCGCCCTGACAGCTACTCCTTTCTTGATCGCAAAGAAGCTCAATCAGGGGTACAGTGGTGTAAGTCTTTTATCTTTTCTTATTTTCTCAGTAAGTTTGATGATGCTTTACCTTGCAAGTACTACCTACCATACAGTAGATGGGAAAAGGGAAGACATAATCCTTTTCAAGAAGCTTGATCACATGATGATCTTCGCTCTTATCGCAGGAACCTATACCCCAATCTGTCTCACAGTCCTCAGAGATAGTGTTGGCCTCCCATTGCTTATTGCAGTTTGGTCAGTTGGAATTGTAGGCATGCTATTCAAGCTATTCTGGGTAACCTGTCCGAAGATTGTTTCCTCTATCATGTATATCGCAATGGGCTGGCTATGCGTTTTTGCATTCCCTGCAATATTTCGTGTAATGAGCATGTATGAGATCAAATATCTGCTTTCTGGCGGAATTGTCTACACGATTGGTGGTGTGATATACGCATTAAAGAGCAAGAGCTTCAATCA
>JAILRW010000105.1 GCA_024698005.1 Sphaerochaetaceae bacterium
TGAGTAGAGACAAACCTTTGTGCCTGCAGTTAGATTTTCTAGGTTACCTGTTACAGCTGTCTTTGTTGTTCCTCCATTTGTTGAGTAGTACAGAGATTCCGATGGGAGCTGGTCGAAATAAATAGTTCCTGCTTCCTTCCGTTCAATTGTAAGCGGAGTTGTATAAGGGTCGACTTCTTCTTCTGACGAGGAATCACAGGAAACAGCCAAGAAAGCTGCAAGCATCAAAAATAATGCTATTAACAGGAATTTGTTTTTCATCATTATTCCTGTTTTTGCATGGTATAAGACCGCAATGCTTGCGAAATATTACTCGTCATTAGACATTGTGGTCAAGTTTGTTGATATATCTTTAAAATACTTCTTTCTCTGTTGGTATGGCCTTCATTGCACCACTTCTAGAGACTGCAATTGAGGAGGCCTTTGTAGCCTTCTTTAGGCTTTCCCTGGCATCTAGTCCTTTTATTCTGGATGCCAGGAAATAGCCGATGAAGGTGTCTCCTGCGCCTGTTGTATCTACCACTTTCACAGGTAGCGCATCTTCGTGGATCAATTCTTTATCGAGGTAGTATGAACCCTTTTCTCCTACAGTCAGGATTATTTCAGAGTTTGGATGTTTCTCTTTGATCGCTGTGATAATCTTCTCGTAGTCATCACTCTTTATTCCTGCTAGGCCCTGACCTTCGATCTCGTTTACAACAAGGATTGATATCTTATCAAGAGGAAGAGAAAGAATTGATGGATCAAAAGGAGCTGGGTTGAATAGTATCTTCATTCCAATGCTGTAGGCTTTGTTTATTATGTACTCTAGGTTGTTTATCTCATTCTGTAGTACCAGATAGTCTCCTTTAGAGAAGTTTTTGAGTACAGAATCAACCTCTTCCTTCTTTATCTCTCTATTTCCGCCACCAAGTAGTATTATGCTGTTCCTGCCTTCATCATCCACCTGGATTATTGCCTGTCCCGAAGGTCCATCGTAATAGCTTACAAGTTCTGTATCGACCCCATAACTTTCAAGCTCTTTTACGAGGAATTCTCCATCTTTTCCGATTTTTCCTGCATGGAAAACTTCGACTCCCGCCTTGCCCAGGGCAGCAGACTGATTTGCTCCTTTACCCCCTGAACCCTTTCTCATACCGCTGCTAGCTAGGGTTTCTCCTTCAACTACTATATGTGGAACTTCAAAAGTGATATCGATATTCAGTGAACCATAATTAAGAACTTTCATGTTTACCTCTATATTTCTATTCTAATATAGAGATGTTTATCACAGTAACCTTTCTTTACTACCAAAACTTCTTATTCTGGTTTATTATTTGCCAAGTACTAAATTAATGGAGATGTTCAATGGACAATAGTGTTGAGACAAGACCATATCTTCCTTGGAAGCTTGTAAATGACTTCATGGTAGATGTATTTGAGAAATATGGCGTACCACGCCAAGATGCTGAAATCTGTGCAGACGTTCTGCTTGAATCTGATAGACGTGGTATCGAGAGTCATGGCTGCAACCGTTTCAAACCAATCTATCTTGATAGAATCAAGAACGGAACACTACTTCCTGTAACCAATGTGGAAATCGTCAAGGAAACCCCAACAACTGTTGTCATTGATGCACATAACGGTATGGGTATGGTTGCTGCTCACAAGATGATGGGAATGCTCATCGAGAAGGCCAAGACTTATGGTATGGCTGGTGGCACTATCTTTAACTCCACACACTATGGTATCGCAGGATACTGGACCACAATGGCTGAAAAGGCTGGAATGATTGGTATCTCAGGAACAAATGCTCGTCCTTCTGTTGCTCCAACATGGGGTGTTGAACCAATGATGGGTACAAATCCAATGACATTCACAATGCCAACAGATGAGGAGTTCCCATTTAACTTTGACTGTGCAACTTCAACTATCCAGAATGGCAAGATTGAATTCTACGAGAGACAGAATAAACCAACCCCAGCTGGTCTTGTTGTCAACCGCCAGGGTGAAACAATGACAGACTCTGGTAAGATCTTAAAGGATATGAGAGCAGGTCAGGCAGCTCTACTTCCTCTAGGTGGTCTTGGTGAGGCAACTGGTGGTTATAAGGGCTATGGCTTTACTACTGCTGTTGAAATTCTTTCTGCAGCTCTTTCTGGTGGCCCTTATATGAAGGATCTTAATGGAAAGGATAGTGAAGGCAACCCTCAGATGTATCGTCTTGGACACTTCTTCTTTGTCATCAACCCAGAGTTCTTCATGGGCCTTGAAACCTTCAAGAAGACAGCAGGTGGAATCTGCAGAGGACTTAGGAATTCTGCCAAGGCTCCAGGTGCTGATAGAATCTATACTGCTGGTGAGAAAGAGCACGATGCTTGGCTTGATAGAAAAGAGAAGGGTGTTCCTGTTGGAGATACTATCCAGAAGGAGTTCATACAGCTTCGTGATGAGTGTGGTCTTGATTACAAGTTCCCTTTTGAAAAGTAGTTAAAGCTTCATTGATTTGGCTTATATAGATACTGCTGAAAGTCAAAAACCTTCAGCAGTATATTTTTTGTATATGCATATATCCCAAATCATCTAGAACATTTGCTTTTCCTTTCATCTATTTTTATAACTGCTCATTTTTTGATAGATAAATTAAAAACAGAAAAGCATTCCTTTTCTTGCAATAAAGAGTGTTTGTAAGCTTATATCATAACTTTAATATTGTAATTAATTTTATAGTCCTATCTAGGAATATTTATATTTAATACTACAAAAAGATATAAGTTATGTTTAAAGTAATGTAATATGTATTAAGTTTTGTAAAAATTTTTTTTAAAATTATTTAATTGTTTTGATGCAAATTTTTAGACATTATTGCTTATTTTGTGTGAAAAACAATGATTTTCAACCAAAAAATAGACAAATGAAATTAGCTTTGTATGTAATGTAATAAGTTTGTAATAACTTGAACTTCGTACATTGTAGTGTTATGAGTATATTATAGTTAGAGTTAAATCTTATTCATTTACTCTTACTAATTTTTTTGCTCTAAGGTGGGAGTTATTTATGTCAGGGTATGAAATGGTATTGAAAGAATGCAATTATTCGAAGAGTTTGGTAATAAAGAATCAGGTCCTTTCAAATGAATTATATTCTACCTATATCTTCTCAATCGTCATTGACAGTGGAAAGGCTTTCAATCATGTCTATTACAGCCATTACACAGATAAAATGGATTTTGATGATCTTGAACAAAGCAGGATCTTAAATTTCAAAACTATAAAGAAGGCTCTTTCAGCAATTGGTTTTATTTTGGACTGCAACATGGTTGCAGACTTTGAATCGGGCCATAGCGAAGTAATCAAGATTGGGAAGTAAGAGATGGCTTATATCGATGATAAATTAGAAGAGTTCCGTGAATTGTTCTGCCTTTTCGTTTCTTACAAAGGATATTTACTAAAGGATGTATTTAACAAAGCTGGTTTGAGCAACTCATATTTTTTTAGATTCAAGAATTCGGATTTCTGGAATCCTTCAATTACTAATTTGGAGAAGATTCTGTTTAGTATAGACAGTTCGGTTTATGAACTTGTTTCGTTCATGGCTCGATATGATAATTCTGATTTATTGATATTGTCAGAGACGAAGCAGCAATTCCGGTATTCAAGGATTTCTCGTTTGGATGTTATCAATTATATAAATCATTATTTCCCAGAAGACCGAGCATTCAGGTTCGAGAGTGTTTACCATAACAGAGACAATGGTAAAGGTGATGTGTGTTACTCAACGATTGTGGATATTGCGGATAAACTCAGGTTCAAACCTTATGAAGTAATGTTCGATATATATGATTTTAGCAGGGTTAGTAGAACCTATGAATCATAAGTGTTCTTATCTTGAGTCGTTCACAGGACAGCTTCTTACGTTGAAGGGACTGAAGGATTTTTCAGTTAAGGTTATTGAGGGCTATTCGCATTCTTTGATCAGGATCAAATCAAAGAATCCCATTGGGCAAACGAAACTGAAGAATATTCAAATGGAGTTGAGTGAGTTAACAAAAGAGAGAGCTCATCTCAGAATGTTGAGTAGTGGAATAGCTGAAATCTCAGTAAAATCACTTGATAGTAAAAGGCTTGCATTGGATCCTTCTCTGAAGATAGACAGAGATCAGATATATGTAGGTAAGGATGAATACGGTAGTGATATATACCTTTCTCTATCTCGCTGTGGCAACGTCTTCTATTATGATAAGCAAGGCTTACTATTAGATTCTATAGTGCGCCAGAATGATATGAGAGCAAGAGATGAAAAGCTTGCTATCAAGATATTGTGTGATAATGATAAATTTTGTTATTACAAGGATATAGAATATATATCAGCATTAGATATCATCAATAATAAGGATTCAATACAAAAGGATTTGGACTTGTTGTATGTCGATATAGATAGCTTCAATCTTTATAGTATAAATGAGCTTAAGGATACGCTTGTTGAAATCATGCAAGGATGTGGGGAAGAGGGTCTAGTTGTAGTACTTCACTCTTCTATTTTTTATTTCTTGAAATATCCTTTGCTTGATTTCTGTCAGACAAGAGTAATAGGGAAGACAAGAACTCCAATGCAGTCATGTTCTATTCTCGGATCTGCGGATTCATATTATCTGTACACGGACAGTGAGGTGTGCGTGTCAAGTAAAGAGTTCGACTCGGTAGTTTGTGTCGAACTACCTGTTGAGAAAGAAATGATAGCTGAGAATATGGCTACTATTTGAAGAGCTCTCTAAGCGCAGTTAATGTATCATCGATGTCTTCTTCTTTTGTGAATGGACCTGGTGAGAAACGGATTGTTCCATGAGGAAATGTGCCTAATGTCTTGTGGGCATTTGGTGCACAGTGAAGGCCAACTCTGGTCTCTATTCCAAATTCTCTCGAGAGGATATCTGCAATTACAGCGTTGTCTTTATCTATTGCATCTATCGAGATGACAGCACCTCGCTTTTCTATGCAGGATGGTCCTACAATTCTAATTTTGTCTATGCTCTTTAACCCTTCAAGCAACCTTTCAGTTTGCAAAAGTTCGTTCTTCTTGAGACCTTCTCTGTTCTTGAGCACATAGGAGAGTGCGCTTCCAAAACCGATGAGACCCGGTAGATTCTGGGTCCCTGATTCAAATCTATCTGGCATGAAAGGAGGTATTTCCTCGCTGTCACTCATTGAGCCAGTTCCTCCACTGATAAGTGGATCCAGATTCTCTGCAAGGAAGGAAGAGAGAACCATGCCACCAACACCCTGAGGACCCAAAAAGCCCTTGTGGCCTGTAAAGAGAATTGCATCGGCCATATCGAGAGTGATTGGGAAATAGGGGAGTGACTGTGCTCCATCTACTATGAATAACAGCTTATGCTTCTTTGCAATTTCTGAGAGTGCGTCAAGTGGATGGATGACTCCACAGACATTACTTATACCGGTGACGATTATTGCCTTTGTTCTCTCAGTTATAAGAGAAGGAACTGCAGATATATCCATGTTCCCATCTCTATCTGCAGGAATTCTGGAAAATGGGATACCACACTGGACAAGAGGTCGCATGACTGCGTTGTGCTCGAGGGAGGATACAATTACATGGTCCTCTTTTGTGAAGTAGCCTTTTATAACGAAATTGATTGCCTGAGTGACATTCATTGTAAAGACGACATTTTCACTGTGCTTGGTGTTGAAGAAGGATGCAAGCTCTTCCCTTGTCTCTAGTAGATTCTCCATTACACTGAAAGCTTCCTGATAGGTTCCTCTATTGGTGTTGCTTCCATTCTCTTCAAGATATGTTTTTATTACATCTCCAATACCGGGAGCTTTTGGCCAGGAGGTGCTTGAATTGTCCAAATATATTCGTCTTGCCATATTTTTAGTATTGCGATCGGATATCAAAAATTCAACTTATTCTTGAGAAACACTTCTTTATTGGCCTATTCTTGTCATATGAAGCTATCTACTACAGCCGGAGTTGTTGCTGCTGCAAATATAAAAAGAGCACATCCTAATTATCAGGTGGGTTCCATTCCAATCGTTGAAAGAATAATTCTTACGATGCAGAGGGGAGGTATCTTTCCTATTGCTGTTGTAACTTCTGATTACGACAGAGAGCTTCAGTACCGTTTGCAGCACTATGGTGTTATTTTCTTGAAACATCCAAAACCAGAGAACTCTGAGCTTTTCAGTTCCTTTACTCTTGGTATGGAGTTTTTCAAGAATACCAATGAATATGTGATCTCTACTCCTGTGAATACACCAATGTTTTCTTCTGAGACAGTTAGAAAGCTTATCGACTCCTCAAATGGAAAGATTTCAGTGCCATCCTTCAATGGCAAGTGTGGCCATCCAATATTGATTCCTTCCTCCTATATCGATTCCCTTGCCTCCTATAAAGGCCCAGATGGCTTGAAGGGTGCAATCAAAAGTGTCTGTAGTGTGAATGAAGTAGAAGTGAATGATGCAGGGATCCTTCTGTCTACTCATAGGAAAGATGATATGGAGAAGTTCAATCAAAACCGCTTCCGTTATCTTGTTTCTCCTCATGTTCCACTTTCACTTCAGAGGGAGCTCGTATTCTTTGATCTCAGATTGAAGTTACTACTATTTCTTATAGACAAGACTCATGCTGTTAGTACTGCATCGAGCCTGATGAGACTCTCCCCATCCAAGGCCTGGGAGCTTTTGAATACCTTCGAACTTGAGACAGGCTTTGCCCTTGTTGAAAGAAAGCAGGGTGGAGCAGGTGGAGGAAGAACAGCCCTTACAGAAAAGGGCTATGAGTTCTTCTACTCCTATCTTGAGTTTGAGAAATCAGTAAAAAACAGCACAGAGGACGCATTCTTTGATAATTTAAGCAAGTATTTCTGAAAAAGTATTTGCATGTGGAATATTTGGCGTTTCATCATTTACATATCCATTGTTTAAATGAAAACATAAAGGAGTTGTAGATGGCAATCTCATCGGAAAAAAGGAATTTATTGATTGGAGGAGCCATAGTTGGTGTTATCTCGGTTGCGCTAGTCGTACTTGGTAATCCAAAGAACATGGGCTTTTGTATTGCTTGTTTCATTCGTGATACAGCAGGTGCTGTAGGGCTTCACCGTGCAGCTGTCGTTCAGTATGCAAGACCTGAAATCATTGGTCTGGTGCTGGGAGCTTTCCTGATCTCTCTAATTAAAGGTGAATTCAAGCCACGTGGTGGCTCATCACCAATGATCAGATTTGCTCTTGGTGCATTTATGATGGTCGGTGCATTAACATTTCTTGGCTGTCCACTTAGAATGATCATTCGTTTGGCAGGTGGTGACCTCAACGCACTAGTCGGTCTTGCAGGTTTTGTCTGTGGAATCGGATGTGGTTGTTATTTCCTCAATAACGGCTTCTCCCTTGGCAAGAGCCACAACCAGGGACTGGGTGAAGGTGTTACATTCCCAGTACTTCAGGCATTACTGCTTGTTGTTCTTCTTTTTGTTCCATCCATTCTTATCTTCAGTGAAAAGGGACCTGGTAGCATGAGATCACCTCTCTTCTTTGCTCTTGCTGCAGGCTTGGTAGTTGGTGTCATTGCTCAGAGAATTAGAATGTGTATGGCTGGTGGCGTTCGTGATATAATCCTTTTCAGAGATTTCACTCTGATCTGTGGTCCACTTGCAATCTTCGTAACTATCCTGATCGGTAACATTGCTATGGGTTCCTTCAAGCTTGGTTTTGCTGGCCAGCCTGTTGCTTCTCCTGATGGAGTCTGGAACTTCCTCGGAATGCTCCTCTGTGGTCTTTGTGCAGCACTTCTCGGTGGCTGTCCACTCAGACAGCTTATCCTGGCAGGAGAGGGCAATACCGACAGTGCAATGGCTTGTCTGGGAATGCTCGTGGGTGCCGCTTTTGCACACAACTGGGGACTTGCTTCCAGTGGTGATGGCTCTACAGCTCATGGACATGTTGCAGTTATCTTTGGTCTGATAGCTGTTGTAGTCCTCGCAGTAATTCAGATGAAAAGAAAGGAGGCGTGAATATGGTAGACGCAAGAGGTCTTAGTTGCCCAGAACCTGTAATTCTTACAAAGAAGGCTCTTTCCAAGAAGCCTAGTAAGCTTGAAGTTATAGTAGATAATAGAGCTGCACTTGAGAACGTTACACGTTATGCAAAGGCAGTTGGTTACAATGTGGTTTCTTCTGATAAGGGTGATGGTTCATATCATCTGGATATCTCCAAATGAAGGAGTATACGGCAACCTTTCACTCCCACTTTGGGGCTGTGAAGTTCAACCACAATTTGAAGCGCATGGGGATAACCTGTGCGCTTCGACCTGTTCCTAGAGCTCTTTCTTCTTCTTGTGGTACCTGTGCGGTATTTGAAAGTGAAGAGTGGAATGTGACAAATCTAGATGACGTTGAAGGTATATATATAAAGGAGAAGGATAGATGGCTGAGTGTGTACGAGACATCAGAAAACTGACAACAATGGTAAAAACTGGAGGTTGTGCAGCGAAATTGAATCCAATTGATCTGCATAGGGTATTGGGAGCATTGGCTCCTATGCCATCAGAACACCTGGTTGAAGGCTTCGAGGGCAGTGATGATGCTCTTGTCTGGTCCGTTACTGACGATATCGTTGCGATTGAGACTGTAGACTTCTTCCCTCCTATGGTAGATGATCCATACACCTTCGGACAGGTAGCTGCTGCAAATGCTCTTAGTGATATATATGCAATGGGCGCAAGCCCTGCTGTTGCGATGAACCTTCTGTGTTTTCCTGCCTGTCAGGATCTATCTGCAATGCAGGATATCCTAAAGGGTGGTCAGGATAAGGTATTTGAGGCAGGAGCTGTAATCGCAGGTGGACACACTATAAGTGATGCAACCCCAAAGTATGGTATGTGTGTAACTGCATTTGCAAAGAAGGATGAGCTTTGGAACAACGCTGGAGCGAAGAAAGGCGATGTGCTTGTCTTCACTAAAGCACTCGGTACAGGTGTAATGGTAACTGCTGCCAAGGGTGGAGATGCAGATGAGGAGCATCTGAACCTTGCAATTAAATCTATGATTACTCTCAATAAATATGCCCGCGATAAGGCCCATGAGCTTGATGTGCATGCCGCAACTGATGTTACTGGTTTTGGTATGATAGGCCACTCTCTTCAGATGGCAAAGGCTAGTGGGGTAACTTTTGAAATAGAGGCAGGAAAGATTCCCCTTCTTGATGGTGTACTGGATTTTGCCCGTTTCGGCTGGCTTCCTGAGGGTATGTATCATAATCAGGAGTATGGAAAAGGTAGTGTCTACTTCAATCCAGCTTTGAAGCAGGAATTACAGGATCTGATGTCAGATCCACAGACAAGCGGAGGACTTCTGCTTGCAATGAAAGAAGAGGATGCTGAAAAGTTTGGCTATCCAATAATTGGAAGGGTAGTTGATAAGACAGACTACGCTGTCAAATTTCTCTAAGACTTTAGGCTTCTAGCTGGTGCTGGAAGCCTTTATTATATGCTTTTAGCTATAATTCTCTGATTTGATAATTGGTGTTTTGTTATATTTGTTAATATAATAACAGTTGTTATATTTTGATATTATTTTAACAAAGTGAATTGACATAGAACATATAAGTGAAGATGATATATACAGCTTCATAAGGAGGTGTTCTATGAAGAAATATATTATTGCTATTCTCTTGGTTGCGCTTACTGTAAGCACTCTGTTTGCTAGTGGTGTGAAAGAGGGTGAGAAAAAGGTTAATTATCCAACAAAACCAATCACAATGATCATCCCATACGGTGCAGGTGGTACAACTGATGTATCCGGACGTAAGTTCGCTGCAGTACTTCAGAAGGTAATTGGACAGCCTGTCACAGTACAGAATATGCCAGGTGCTTCTGGTTCTATAGCATGTAAGTATGTAAAGGATGCTGCTCCAGATGGCTACACAGTTCTCTTCCACGCAGAATCTCTCGGAACTCAGCGTGTCGCAGGCCTTTCTGACCTTTCCTATGATGATTTCACACCAATTATGAGTGTTGTAAATGATCCAAAGGTAATCGTTGTTGCAAAGGACTCAAAGTATAATACTCTGGAAGATCTTCTTGCTGATATGAAGAAGAATCCTGGCAAGGTAAAGATGTCCTACACAGGTCCTGGTGGATCTGGCCACGTTCAGGGAATCATCATGGAGAAGCTCGGTTACGTTCCAGCTCTCACTGCCTACAAGTCAGGTTCAGACTGCTTCCTCGCAGTTCTCTCTGGCGAGGTTGATTTCACTAACTCCAACTTCGCAACTGTTGTTGGCTACATCGCAAGTGGAGACCTCAAGCTCCTTGCTGTTTCTTCTGACAGACATCTTGATAAGTATCCTGATGTTCCAACCTTCGAAGAGGTTGACCCAGCTGCTGCTCCATACATGAAGAATGCTTTCACTCCTCTTAACTTCCTCGTTGCAAACACTGTTGATTCTGCTATTGTAGATGTTCTCAGAGATGCAGCCAAGAAGGTTGTAGAGAGTGATGAATGGAAGAGCTTTGTTGCTGATAACTGTCTTGAGCCACTCTATGAGAAGTACAAGACTCCTGAAGAGATCAAGAAGTTCTATTCTGAATGGACCAGCCTGGTTTCCTGGCTGCTCTATGATGCTGGTGCTGTAAAGAACAGTCCAAGCGACTTTGGTATCGCAAGACCAAATAACTGATAAGCATTAGCCGAAAATGGGGGAACCATATGGTGAATGTGGTTCCCTTTTTCTGTTACAATCAACGTTGAAGGTAAGAATATCGATGAAGAAGTATTTGAAAAGTAGCGATTCAGTTGAAGGTGCACTCTTTTTTGTCATCTCTGTACTGGGAATAATTTTTTCAATCAAAAGCCATTCTATGATGGATATGGATTGGAAACTCTCCCCATACCTTTTCCCGTTAGCAATTTCCATAATGCTTTTTGCTCTCTCTATTTCTTTACTTATTGAGGGACGAAAGAAGGAAGAGGCCAAGAAGGATAAGAGTGTTCATTACAGGGATATGCTCCTATATATCCTTATCTGTTTTATATACTATCTACTGCTTCCTTACGTGGGATTTCTTGTCTCAACGGTAGTTTTCTTGATTTTTACTTTCAGACTTCTTGGTTTGAAGAAGTGGTCAATGACCATCCTGCTTTCAGTAGTAGCAACTCTGTTTGTCTACATATTGTTCGCTCGACTTCTGCATGTAATGCTCCCATCTGGAAGCATCTACTATTACCTGGGTCTATAAGAGGAGGGTGCTATGTATTTTGATCTTGTTCTCTCATACTTTCTGAACATTCGTTTTATCCTCCTCGTTCTCTTTGGTTCTGTAATTGGTCTATTTGTTGGTGCAATTCCAGGACTTTCAGTAACGATGGCAACAGCACTGCTTGTTTCTATCACATACACCTGGACTACTAACGATGCCATGGCAACTATCATGGGCCTCTATGTAGTAGGTGTATTCTCAGGAGCACTTTCTGCAATCCTGATAAATATTCCAGGTGCTCCTTCTTCAGTTGTAACAGCTTTCGATGGCTATCCACTAGCAAAGCGTGGTGAGGCATATAAGACACTTAAGTATGCCACAATCTACTCATTCATCGGTTCTGTTTTTGGACTTGTAGCAATGTGGACTCTCTGTGGTCCAATATCAAAGATTGCACTCAAGTTCCATCCAATCGATTACTTCCTTCTGGCTCTCTTTGGACTTGCTGCAGTTGGCTCCCTTACAAGCAAATCCTTCTCCAAGGGGCTCATTTCAGCCGCCTTTGGTCTTTTCATAGCAATGATTGGCCTTGATTCAGTTGTAGGTTCTCCTAGACTTACATTTGGAATCAGGTCCCTTCAGGCAGGTATTGCTACTGTTCCTGCACTTGTTGGATTATTTGGCTTTACTGAGGTCCTTTCATCCATATCCCACAATGATATGGAAGCTCAGGTTTCTGAAATGAAGAGTGAGAAGATCCCTCTTAAGGATGTACTGAAGCACTTCTGGCATTCCATGTACTACGCTGTCATTGGAACTGTAGTAGGTGCCCTGCCTGGTGCTGGTGGCCCTGTCGCCTCATTCTTGGCATACAGTTCAGCAGAAAAGATAGTGAGAAAGCCATCTCGTCCATTTGGAGAGGGTGCAATCGAAGGAATAGTTGCCAGTGAAACAAGCAACAATGCTTGTATCGGTGGGGCAATGATTCCAATGCTTGCTCTCGCTGTCCCTGGGGATGCTGTAACTGCAATCATACTGTCTGTTTTCTATGTCCATGGCCTTCAGCCAGGACCAATGTTCATAAAGACACAGCCTGGGATGTTTGCGTCTGTAGTGGCAGGTGGTCTATTAGGTTGTGTTTTCCTGCTCCTGCTCGGTCTTGTTGTTGCACCAAAGCTCAGTAGGATCATTCTGGTCCCAAAGAGGATATTGCTTCCTTTGGTAACAGTTTTGTGTATCATCGGCGCCTTTGCTGCCAACAATAGAATGTTCGATGTGCTTCTGATGTTCCTTTTTGGTATTCTTGGCTACGTCATGAGAAGGAGAGGCTATCCAGTTGCACCAATGGTCCTTGCAATTGTTCTTGGTGGAATGATGGATTCAAACTTCAGAAGAGCAGTTTCCCTTGTCCAGTCTGAAGAGCACAAGATAGCAGCAATGTTCTCAAGTCCAATTACAATTGTACTTTTGATTCTTACTATCCTTACACTGTTGATGAATGTTCCTGTTGTATCAACTAAGATCAAAGGTATAAAGGGACGCTAATATATATGAAAAGTAGTAGGTTGTTCATAAAAGAGATTGGAAGTCTTGAGGAAAAACTCTCAAGTCTTGATTACACTCTTTCTTGCATAAATAGCTTCTACTCTAGCTCCTTTACAAAAGCCGACTTTGCATTTGGAGAGAAGGGAAAGCCATACCTTGAGAAGTTCAATAAACCTTTCAATCTGTCTCACTCTGCTTCTTTGATGGCTCTTCTGGTTTCAGAAGGGGAGTGTGAAGTTGGCCTTGATATTCAGGTGGTGAGAGATAAATATAGTATTGATAAGGTTGCAGCTCGTGCCTTCCTTCCTGATGAAGTTGAATGGATGAAGGACAAGGAGAATGGGTTTTTCCTGCTCTGGTCAATGAAGGAGGCCCTTATCAAGGCACATGGTGGCTCTATCTGGGATAGTGCTCGCTATGGTTCTGTTACTTCAAGATTAAAGGAGTTTGAAAGTTATCTCATATCTTTTGAGTCATCTAAGTACTATCTTTCAATCTACCCAAAACAGAAAAGTTTAATTTTTCCTGAGGGCTATTGCCCAAAAAATGCTCTTAAAATTGATGAATTTGAACATATTCCAAACTAAATGAGACACATTACAATGAGCTAAACTTGTAATCCTCGTCATTTTTTCTTTAGGATTTCTCTCATAGGTTGTTTTGCTGGAGAGAGTAAAAATTGTGCAACAAAAAGCAACATTTCAAGTGGCACATTGCTTATTTCCATTGTAAACTTATCTTATCTTAATTCCGTGAGGAGGTGTACAATTGGCGGATAATTGTGCAGTCGAACTGAGGAATATAACCAAACGATTTGGCTCTGTTGTTGCAAATAGTGGTATCAATCTACAGATTAAGAGAGGTGAGGTTCTCTCTCTCTTAGGTGAGAATGGTAGTGGTAAGACAACATTGATGAACATGCTTGCTGGTATTTATCAGCCAGATGAAGGTGAAATTCTTGCCGATGGCAAGGTTGTCGCTATCAACAGTCCAAAGGATTCCTACGCACTTGGTATTGGTATGATCCATCAACACTACAAGCTTGTAGATGTCTTTACTGCCGCACAGAATATCATTCTTGGCATTAACGATGAGAAGATGGATATCAAGAAGACTAGCAGCAAGGTTAGAGAAATCTGTCAGCGCTATGGCTTTGATATTGATCCTGATGAGAAGATCTACAATATGTCAGTTTCCCAGAAACAGACAGTTGAAATTGTAAAGGTTCTCTATAGGGGCGCAGATATTCTTATTCTCGATGAGCCAACTGCAGTTCTTACTCCTCAGGAAACCGAGAAACTCTTTGTAATTCTCAGAAATATGAGAAATGATGGCAAGGCAATTATTATCATCACCCATAAGCTTAACGAGGTAATGGCCATCTCCGATAAGGTAGCAGTTCTTAGAAAGGGCGAGTATATCGGAACAGTAAACACTTGCGAAACAAATCCTCAGAAGCTTACAGATATGATGGTTGGCCGTGCTGTAACCCTTAATATTGATAGACCTAAATATGCTGATCCAAAGCCTCTTCTCAAGATTGAGGGCCTTACCTGTGTTGATAAGGAAGGTATCAAGAAGCTTGAGGATGTCTCATTTGAGGCAATGGGTGGAGAGATCCTTGGTATTGCAGGTATTGCAGGTTCTGGTCAGAAGGAGCTTCTTGAGTGCTTGACAGGTCTCTATCCAATCCAGAGTGGCACAATCAAATTCGACAATGATGGTGAAGAAGTAAATCTTGTTGGAATGGCTCCGATGCAGATCAAGAATATGGGCGTTGGAATGGCATTCGTTCCGGAAGACCGTCTCGGTATGGGTCTTGTCGGCTCAATGGGTATGACCAGCAACATGATGCTCAGATCCTGGAAGAATGGTAAGGGTCCTCTTTTTGATAAGAAGGCTCCAGAATCACTTGCAAGGAAAATCTGGAAAGAGCTTGAAGTTGTCACTCCAAGCACAAGCTTCCCAGTAAGAAGAATGTCTGGTGGTAACATCCAGAAGGTTCTTGTTGGCCGTGAGATTGCATCAAATCCAAAAGTTCTTCTCTCTGCATATGCAGTTAGAGGTCTGGATATCAACACTTCCTATACAATTTACAATTTAATGACTGAGCAGAAGATGAAAGGTGTTGCTGTAGTCTTCGTCGGTGAGGATCTGGACGTTCTTCTTGAGCTCAGTGATAGAATTCTCGTTCTCTGCGGTGGAAAGGTCAGTGGTATCGTCGATGCCAGAACCACTACCAAGGAGGAGGTTGGCTTCATGATGACCAGTATTGGTGGTAAGGGAGGTGAAGTATGAGCAAGGAAAAAAGGTCTCCTATGATCCATCTTGCCAAGAGGTCTGAAATCGATCCAAAGGCTGCTTGGGCAATCAGATTCGGCTCTGTTATCGTAGCTCTGATTCTCGGTATGATTCCTGTAATGATTACAGGCAACAATCCTATTGAAGCTTATGGAATCATAATCAAGGGCTCACTAAGTAAGCCAATGTACATCAAGCAGACTCTTAAGGTTGCTATTCCTCTTCTGGGCTGTGCTCTCGCTATTGCTCCTTGTTTCAAGATGAGATTCTGGAATATCGGTGCTGAAGGCCAGATTACAGCAGGTGCAATTGCTGCATCCTACTTTGCACTCTATTGGAGCGATAAGCTTCCACATATCGTTCTTCTTGTTGTAATGTTCCTTTCTGCAATTGTAGTAGGCGGTATCTGGGGTCTTATCCCTGCATTCTTCAAGGCTAAATGGAATACAAATGAAACGCTCTTTACGCTGATGATGAACTATATAATCATCGGTATTGTAGCTTATTTGCAGGGTGGTCCTTGGGAAGGTAGAAAGGGCTCCCAGATTATTCCAATGTTTGCAAAGAATGCCCGTCTTCCTGAAGTATTCGGTGTTCACTGTGGTTGGATTATCGTTCTTGTGCTTACACTTTTGATGCACATCTACATGAACTATACCAAGCATGGCTTCGAAGTTGCAGTAATTGGTGACTCAAGTAACACTGCTCGCTATGCAGGTATGAACGTAGGTTCCATCATGATGAGAACAATGTTCCTCTCTGGTGCAATCTGTGGAATCGTTGGTTTTATCACCGTATCTGGTGCTAACCACACCCTCTACAGTGGTGTTGCAAATGGTGTAGGCTTCACTTCCATCACAGTTGCATGGCTCAGCCAGCTCAACTGCTTTGCAATGATTATCATCTCAATGGTGCTTGCAATCCTGACCAAGGGATCCAATACACTTCAGACAAAGTTAGCAGTACCTGCCTCAATTTCTGGCATCGTAACTGGTATCCTCCTCTTCTGTATGCTTGGTTGTGAGTTCTTCATCAACTATGAGATCAAGATTCGTCGCAATAAGGAGGCTAAGGTATGACTACTTTGATTGCTCTTGTCGTTGCTGCTGTAACCTTCGGAACTGTTCTTATGTTCGGAACTCTCGGTGAGATCCTCACAGAGAAGTCTGGAAACCTCAACCTTGGTGTTGAAGGTATCATGTACATGGGTGGTGCCTTCGGTCTCGGTGGTGCATTCTACTACGAGAAGGCTGTTGGTGCTGCTGCATCAAATGGTACTGTTGCCCTAATTATTGCAATTGTAGCTGCTTTTGCAATTGGTGCTCTTGCAGGTCTTATCTTCAGCTTCATTACTGTAACACTTAGAGCAAACCAGAATGTAACAGGTCTTGCACTTACAATCTTCGGAACAGGTGTTGGTCAGTTTACTGGTGAGTTCATGAGAGTCAAGGAGGGTGGTTATGTTGCACTTTCCAATAATCTCAAGGAAGTCTTCGTAAAACCGATATTCCCACAGGCTCTGGTAAATATTCCAGTAGTAGGTAAGCTGTTGTTCTCACACAATATCTTCCTTTACCTTGGCCTTATTCTGGCTCTGGTAATGCACTTCTATCTTACCAAGACCCGTTCAGGTCTTTACCTCAGAAGTGTAGGTGAGTCCCCATCTACTGCTGATACTGCTGGTATCAACATCACAGTATATAAGTACCTTGCAACTATCATCGGCGGTGGTATTTCTGCTATAGGTGGTATGGTATACATCACAACCACAGCAGGCTGTGTATGGAACCATGAAGGTCTTGCTGGTGTAGGTTGGCTTGCAGTTGCTCTTGTTATCTTCTGTATGTGGAAGCCTCTCAACGCTGTTTGGGGTTCCATCCTCTTTGGTGCTTTGATGATCATGTACCTCAGACTTTATATCCCAGGCTTGCCAACAGAGATCTACAAGATCCTTCCATACGTAGTAACAGTTATCGTACTGGTTCTCTCCAGTATGAGAAACAATAGAGAAAAGCAGCCTCCAATGTCTCTGGGTCTCAACTACTTCAGAGAGGAGCGTTAAGTATCTTCTAGGCCCAGGAGGGCCTAGATGTAACAGAAATAACGATAGTTAAACATTTCTATTAAATGAAAATGGAAGAAATTAGTTATCGTATTATTACGAATTGTGTTTTAAAATAAACATAGAAAACCTTTATTTAAGGAGACAAAAATGAAGAAAGCATTGATTGTTCTGTTGGTTTTGGCATTTGTTATGTCAAGCGTATTTGCAGGCGGTGCAAAGGAAGAAGCTCCAGCTAAGGCTGATGACGGCAAGTCCATTACTGTTGGCCTTCTCTGTATTGGTGATGAAAATGACCAGGGTTATTCCTTCAACTTTATCAAGGGCCGCGACGAGGCTACAGAAAGACTCGCTAAGGAAGGCATTAACGTAAAGTGGGTCACCAAGTACAACATCGGTGAAGACTCAACCTGTTTGGATGCTAATATCGAAGCAGCTGAAGAAGGCTGTAAGATCGTTTTCAACAACAGCTATGGTTTCGAGCCATTCATGCTCGAAGTTGCACCAAACTACAAGGATATCATGTTCGTATCCTGTACAAACCAGAATTCTGCAGTTGATGATCTTGACAACACCTTCAATGCATTTGCAAACATCTACGAAGGTAGATATGTTGCTGGTGTTGTAGCTGGTCTCAAGCTCCAGGAAATGATCGACACTGGTAAGATCAAGCCAGAGCAGGCTGTTATCGGTTATGTAGGTGCTTACTCATTCGCAGAAGTTATCTCCGGTTTCTCCGCTTACTATCTCGGCGCAAAAAGTGTATGTCCAACTGCTACAATGCTCGTTTCCTTCGTAGGTTCATGGTCTGATGCAACAGCTGAAGCTGATGCAGCTAAGGCTCTTGCTGATAAGGGCGCTGTCATGATCAGCCAGCACTCTGATAACACAACTCCAGCTACCGCAGCTCAGCAGGCTGGTATCTTCCACACCGGTTACAACAATGATATGTCTGGCATCGCTCCAAACGCATCCCTCATTGGTACAAGAATTGACTGGTCCGAGTACTTCTATGAATTCATCAAGGCTTACCTCGCTGGCGAGAAGCTCCCAGCTGACTGGTGTAAGGGTATGGCTGACAATGCAGTTGTCATGACAACTCTCAACGAGAAGATTGCAGCTCCTGGCACAAAGGCTAAGATGGAAGCAGTTATCGAAGAGATCAAGGCTGGCAAGGTACAGGTATTCGATACTTCTAAGTTCACAGTAAACGGTGGCCAGAAGCTTACTCACGCATTTGCTCTCGATACCGATGGTGACTTCGTTGCAGATAAGGAAGAGGCAGTATTCGACGGTGCTTACCACGAATCCTATTTCCAGTCCGCTCCATACTTCACAGAGAAGATCGACGGAATCACATGGCTCAACGCAGCATATTGATTTTAAACTCGTAAAGAGTAAGATGGCGGTTCAAGCGAACCGCCATTTTTCATCTCTTTGAGAAAATAGAAATCAATCTTTTTAGTCTACTTCGCTTCTCTTCTTGTTGTGGTTCTGTAAACACCTCAGTTCTTCCTTCTACAACCCTTTTTTCTGCAATCATGGCATAACTTGAATCGGTATATTCAAATTTGTTCTTTGCAACAAATGTAGAAGGGTAGATAGTTACCCTGTTATAGAGGTGCTGCATTTTATCTTCATTTACATAGCCAATGGCCTTGGCACTTGCACAGATAGGATCAGGCGCTCCCTGGAAATACTCCTCAAGGCAGGAGAGCACAAATTCATCCTCTTTTTCAGCTCCCATGAGATGAGTTTGTACTCCATTCGTGTCCTTATCATAGAAGCCAAAGAATCCATTGAACAAAAAGCCATCCAAACTTTTCTTTATGAGGAGATTTGGAGAGCAATAGATACCACCTCTTGTGTACAGGAAGTAGAGAGAAAGGAATCTTTCTGCTTCTTCTGTGTGCTCCATTTTTATGGCATCCTGAACTGAATCCGGGATACTTTCATACTTCAAGGACTCGGCAGTCCATTCTCTGATAGTGTAGTCGGGAAGTTCCCTTTTCCAGGATGCTATGCACTCGTACATCTCTATTGGTTTGCGCTCCTGAATAGATAAGTAGTTTATTGTTTTTGGAATCATAGGAATCTCCCTTTGTTTTCAATTATATCTGATACTTTGAACTCATGGACAAGATGTAGGTTACTACAAAAACCATCAAATTAGGCGATTATTTCAACGATATTGCTAGAAAATGGCCATGAATTGAATTAAGCTAGAATTATAAGGAGATTCCGGAATGAAGACAATTGAACTCAAAGTTAAGGGTATGATGTGTGTTCACTGCGAAAAACATATTGCGGAGGCAATCGAGAAGGTTGCAGGAGTCGAGAAGGCAATTGCTGACCACGATAATGATCGTGTTCTTGTTCGTCTAGCTGGGGACAGTGTAGATGAAGCAGCATTGAAAGCAGCAGTAGAAGGCGAAGAAAAAGAGTACTGCGGAATCGTTACAAAATAAATGTGAATTAGTAGATTGGATGCTGTGTCCAATCTGTTTTGGAAACCAAATTATTGGCATCAAAATAAGAGATTTTGATTTAATAGAGATATAGAATTATTAAAATCCTTTCTTTTCTGCTCATTAGTTTTGGTTTAAGATATAAGAGTAAAATAAATTCCACGTAGAACAAGGAGGAATATATGAGACATTTTTCCAAGAAGGTATTGACCATCCTTCTTATAGCTGTTGTTGCTTTGACAGGACTGTCAGCACAGGCTATTGCAGAGGCTCCTCATGGAGAATACTTTGGCAAGACAATCATTCTTCATTCAAATGATGTTCATGGTGCCATTGAAGGTTATGCAAAGATTGCTGCTCTCAGGGATGCTTTCGAAGCAAAGGATGCTGAAGTAATCCTCATCGATAACGGTGACTACAGCCAGGGTACTACATATGTAAGTATTGGCAAGGGTGCAAATGCTATCGAAATGATGAACGCAGTTGGCTATGATTATGTAGGCCTCGGAAACCACGAATTCGACTTCGGTTATCCTCAGCTTGTTGAGAATATGAGTAAGGCTGATTTCAAGGTTCTCTGTGCAAACGTATTCGGACCAGATGGAAAGACAATCTTTGATCCATACGTAATCCACACCACATCCTTCGGTGCTAAGATCGGTTTCTTCAGCTTGGAGACTCCAGAGTCACAGACCAAGGTTAACCCAGCTCTTATCAAGGGTCTTGTATTCCCAGCAGGTAAGGATATGTATGCTGTAGCCCAGAAGACAGTTGATGAGCTCAAGGCACAGGGTGTCGACCTTATCGTATGTATTGCACACCTTGGTATCGATGCAGAATCTGAGCCAAATAGATCTACAGACCTCCTTGCAAATGTAAAGGGCATTGACTTCCTTATCGATGGTCACTCCCATTCTACTTTCTCTGGTCTTGATGGCTATGATATGCAGCAGACTGGTACAAAGTTCGAGAGTATTGGTGTTATCGAACTTGATAACAGAACTGCAGAGATTCTCGACTACTATAACGTACCTTGTGAAGGTATCCCAGAAGAACCAGAAGTCAAGGTCGTTGCTGATGAGATTATCGCTAGAATCAACAACATCTATGGTGTAAAGTTCGCTGAATCTAAGGTTGCACTCAACGGTGTAAAGGCTAGCGTAAGAACAGAAGAGACCAACATGGGCGACCTCATTGCAGATGCACTTCTCTGGTCCGCTACTGCTGATCCATCAGCTCTTGCAGTTCCAGTAGAGAACGTTGTAGCAATCACAAATGGTGGTGGTATCCGTGCTTCTATTGGTGTTGGTGATATCACAATGAAGGATATCAACACAGTTCTCCCATTCGGTAACACTGTAGCAGTTGTTTACGTAACTGGTATTGAACTTCGTGAAGCTCTTGAAGCATCCACATATTGCACACCATCCGCAATTGGTGGCTTCCCTCAGATTGCTGGTATGAACATCACAATCAACACAAGGAAGGCTTATGCTAAGAGACCTGAAACATATCCAGAATCAACTTACTACGGACCTGCTGTTGTAAGACGTGTCAAGATCAATACTATCAACGGTAAGCCATGGACTCCATTTGGTGTATACGCAGTTGTAACTAACAACTTCCTTGCAGCTGGTGGTGATACCTACTATGCATTCAAGGCTGCTTCTGCTCAGTACGATTCCAGCATCCCAATGGATGACGTTGTAATGAGCTACATCACAGAGGTTCTCGGTGGCGTTATCGATGAAAGATATGCAGAGCCACAGGGCAGAATGAGAATTATCAAGTAATTATCATTTGACTGATGTAAAACAATTGGGGTTCACAAAATCGTGAACCCCTTACTATTATCTAGCGTAAAATTACATTTCCTTTATCAGTGAAATGTCCCCAGAGCTTGCAGCCTTCAGTAGTGGAAGCATATATTCATCCACATCCTCACTTTTCATAGGAACTGGCATATTCTGAAGTTTCATCTTCAGTGCTGGATCCTTAGCGGCGTTTATGGCTCTTGGGATGTGTATCTCTTCTCTGAAAGCAGGAATGTCACTAAGTTTGGTTGGAGCACCTAGAGAGGCATTGAAGCTAAGCATAGCTTTAGCTACCGCTTCTGATAACTCTCGACCCTCAAGCTTATCAAAGTCATACTCTTTACCGAACCCTGCTTTCTTGAAAACATTTCCAACAGTATGGAGCTGCTTCTGTATTGCTCTCCCAAAAAGTACCGCATAGTAAGGATTCATGATTCCACAGGCTGTGCCGTGACCAATGCAGTCTACAAGCGAAAATGAGGTGAGGTGACCACCTGAGGTTCCTCCGACCATGATGGCATATCCACCGAGGTCAGTTGAAAGTCCTAAGGCTTCTCTGGCTTCAAGATCTTCACCCTTTGTAATCGCTTTCTTTGCGTAAGCTGTAGTGAGGCTAGCTGCTGCAGTAAAGAGCTGCTCTGCCTTTTCGTATTTTTCCCCTTTGGCTCCCCAGAATACCTCTACTGTATGGCTGATGGAATCAAGAGCTCCATCAACAGTTACACGAGGAGGCATCGAAGTTGTAAGTGAATAATCGAATAGGGGAGAGGATGGAACTATTGCATCATCTACAATTAGCTTCTTCTGGCCTGTTGTGAGATCTGTAATGTTGGAGTACTTGGTAAGGTGTGCACCTGACGAGGAGCTTGTCTGTACTGCAATAATTGGTAGAAGCTTCCTCTTATTCTCTTCAAGGGCTGAAGAAACTACTCCTGTTCCAAAGTAAGAATCAATTTCACAGGATTTTACATCTCCAAGAGAGGCGAGGGTACAAGCTGCTTTGACAGCATCTATTGTGGAGCCTCCTCCGATTGCAATTATAGAATCTGGCCTGTGTGCAAGGATGTGACAAGCGATCCTGTAAACATCTTCTTTTGGAGCATTTGGACGTGCTCCAAGACAAGGTCTGGAGCCTAAGATCTTCACATTGGCATCTTCAAGATACTTCTTGCACTTTTCGTAGAGCGCCATCTGGTGAGCACTGTCATTACAGATTACAAGTGTCTTTAAACCAAAGGAGGCGGCTTTGTGGCCGACCTCCTTCAAGACACCAATACCTACGGTGTAATTAGGGAAAGCTTTATGAAGTATTTCATATGCCTTCTGTTTGTTTTCATTCATACTTTATTTTCCAAGTAGCTTCATTGCTTCAGATGCAATGTTCTCAGCTGAAAGTCCATACTTTGCCAATAGTGGTACATATGGGCCTGTTTCACCAAAGCAGTTATCAAGTCCAATTGTCTTTACCTTGCAAGCAAAGCCTGCTCTGAATGCCTCTTCTGCAAGAGCACCAGAGAAGCCTCCATTTAGAACTGCTTCCTCAACTGTAACAAGTGCACCAGTCTTCTTTGCTGATTCAAAGATAGATGTTGAATCAATTGGCTTTACGAATGGGCAGGAGAAGACTTCTGCGCTGATTCCTTCAGCCTCGAGAAGCTTTGCTGCATCGCAGGCCATTGAAGCTGTGATACCAGTTGCAGCAATTGTGACATCCTTGCCTTCAACGCACTTTACAGCCTTTGCCTTGAAGAATGCATCTGTATCGGTATCGATATCTGGCATGGCATTTCTGTTGAGGCGGATATAGACAGGATTGTTCCTGGTAAGTGCATATTCAAGTGCAAGCTCTGCCTGATGTGCATCAGATGGAACGATTACTTCCATGTTAGGAATTGCTCTGAAGATTGAGATATCTTCAACTGCCTGATGGCTCGCACCATCGAAGGAATCGGAGAAGCCACCATATGCACCTGCGATGATTACAGGCAGGTTGTTGTAGCACATGTCGTGTCTGATCTGGTCGATGGACTTGAGCTCTAAAAAGATTGCAAAGGAGTTGATAACTGGGCGGTAGCCAGCAGTTGCAAGACCTGCAGCGATACCTGCGAGGTTACCTTCTGCAACACCTACGTTGAAGAATCTATCAGGGAATGCCTTACCAAAGATTGCAGACTTGGTTGATGCAGAAACATCTGCATCGAGAACTACAATTTCAGGATGGGTCTTGCCAAGTTCAGCAAGGTGTCTTCCGAATGCTTCACGCATCTGCATACTCATACAAGTGCCTCCCTCTTTGCTGTGATGGCCTTCAGCTCCTTGATGCCAAGTTCATAGTGCTCGTCATCAATTGCACAGCCATGCCAAGTATTCTTTCCCTCTGAGAAGGAAACATCCTTACCCTTGATGGTGTCGTAGATTACTGCCTTAGGCCAGATGTCATCGCTGTCCATCCACTTGAAGGAGTCGAGTACATCTTCTGCCTTGTTGCCATCATACTTGTTTGGGCAAAGGTGCCAGCCAAAGGCTTTGATCTTTTCAGCAAGAGGATCGAGTGGCATGATATCAGCTTCTGTACCGTCGAGCTGTACCTTATTGTAGTCGATCATGAGAACAAGGCCTTTTACTTTTTCCTTGGCAGCATACATTATTGCTTCCCAGGTGGAACCTTCATTGAGACAGCCCTCACCTGTGAGTACATAGGTCCAATATTTCTTACCGGAGAGTCTGGCAGCAAGCTGGATACCAACTCCGATTGAAAGACCGTGGCCAAGTGCACCAGAAGACATATCTACTCCTGGAACCTTGAGCATTGCAGGGTGTCCCTGCAAATATGCGCCGAGTGTTCTGAACTGGTGGGTATCCTCGAGAGGGAAGTAACCACGAGCTGCGAGCACTGTATAAAGGTTTATAGACGCATGTCCCTTTGAAAGGATGAAGCGGTCTCTGTCTTCCCAGTTTGGATTCTTTGGATCGATGTTGAGCCTGTTGAAGTAGAGACTTGTTATGATTTCTGCAGCACTGGATGCGCCACCCCAATGTCCGGTCTGTCTTTCGTGAAGGACAGTGAACATGTTTTCCCTGAAGGCTGAGGCAAGATAGTTGATTTCAGCAGCGTTCATCTTCCTCTCTGGGTCAGAAAGCAATTTCTTTAGCTTTTCCTCCATTGTACTCTCCTTGTAAGTTATCGTTTGTCATATTTTTACAACCTAAATCGTATTGTTGTCAAATCATTTACTCTATTTTAAATCTTAATGAAGTAAAGAAATAACTACACTTTTATTATAAATGACTTCTTTTTTGGATTGTGGAAAATCTGAATTGTTGTCAAAAGTTTACGCCATGTATATGAGGCATAAACAATTAAAAGAAATAATAGATGGAAGTTGGCAATTATTTTTCCTAGACGAATATGAAAAATAATACATTCAGTATATTATTAGGCATATACATCAGGAGCCTTGCTCGAAAAAAGAAGGGAACAATATATGGGAACTATTGGATACATCGTCTCTACTATACTTATCGCAATTATTCTTTTGAATGTAATTGCAGAGCTCACATCAAAGAAGCGAAGAGCAAAGTATTCTAGCGACTACAGAACTATAATGCAGGAGCTTGATAACAAGCTACTTGAAGCTATGGAAGAGCATGGTGTCAACTTCACAGAAGTCAAGAGATTTGTAAATGACGCCGGAGAAGGTATAGTTGTTGTCCGCGATCTAAAGAAGAAGGCTTTTGGTATTGCAACCAAGGATGAGCTGATAATAGACAAGA
>JAILRW010000112.1 GCA_024698005.1 Sphaerochaetaceae bacterium
TTGCTGTATGGTTGATATCGGAAAGAGGAATCCTTTTTAGCAGTATTTTGATAGATGCTCTTGTAGTGTGAGAATGTCTTGAATCCTTCTTTTCCATGATATTGTCCCATACCACTTTCCCTGAAACCTCCAAAACCAAGATTATGGTTAGAAAGATGTACCAGAGTATCATTGATACAGCCACCACCGAAGCCAATTTCGTTGACGAAACGATGCTGAATATCCTTGCTTTCGGAGAAGATGTAGAGCGCAAGAGGGTGTTCCATTGACCAGATTGTTCTTATGGCCTGATCTATATAATTGAAGGTGATGATAGGAAGAACAGGGCCGAATATCTCTTCCTTCATGACCTTGTCCTTCATGTTCACGTTATCAAGGATAGTAGGAGAAATCTTCAACCTTTCCTTGTCATATGTTCCACCATGTACGACCTTGTTTGTATCGATAAGCTTAACGATTCTATCAAAGTGCTTTTCGTTGATTATCTTTGGATAGTTCAAGTTCTCAAGTGGGTTTTCTCCATACTGCAAAACCATCTCAGTCTTCAGCGCTTCAACAAGCTTGTCATGAACTTTGTTATCTACAAGGATGTAATCAGGGGCAACACAGGTCTGACCAGCATTCATAAGCTTGCCAAAGACAATTCTTTTTGCTGCTGATTCTATGTCTGCATCTTCTGCTACAACTACTGGAGATTTTCCACCAAGTTCAAGAGTTACTGGAGTAAGGTGTTTAGATGCAGCTTTCATTACACTTTTTCCGACATTCTTTGAACCGGTGAAGAAGATATAGTCGAAGTTTAAATCAAGCAAGCTCTTGCTCTCTTCTATACCTCCATTTATGACTGCAACATATTCTTCATGGAATACGCTTTTTATAAGTTTGTAGATGACATCTGAAGTATGGACTGCATATTCAGAGGTCTTTATGATCGCTGTATTTCCAGCAGCAAGTGCGTCTATGAGAGGCTGTAGAGTAAGAAGTACAGGATAGTTCCAAGGGGAAATTATGAGTACATTGCCATAAGGGGAGGGCACGGAGAATGAACGACCTGGATAATTGATAAGCTCTGTCTTGATCTTTTTGGGTGATGAAAGCTTCTTGATGTGCTTCAAGATAAAAGATATCTCTGTCAGAGCAAGTCTGATTTCAGTGATGTCAGCTTCTGTTTCTGATTTCCCTAGATCTAAAAAGAGGGTCTCCCTCAGCTCTTCCTGATAAGTCAAAATTGCTTTGTATAACTTTTTTAGCGCATCAACCCTATAGCCACAATCAAGAGTTTTTCCTCCCCTGAAGAATATTTCCTGACGGGTCTTGAGATTGATTATATCTTCCTGTATCACGCTTATATCTCTCCAAATTAGCTTCTTCTATATCTATAATAATTGTAGCAACTAACAGTTACATTTTTAATAGGAGAGAAGAAAATCACTCTTCAATCTTGGTAAATCTTTTGTGCGAGACGCCGTCCCTAACAACTGTTTCATTCCACATCGAGGCAGGCCTTACCCAGATTGCGTAATCTCCATAAAGCTGTCTGTACACTACCATCAGCTCCATAGTTTCGCTGTGCCTGGCAACAGCTAGAACTTCGTACTCCTTTCCCTTGAAATGTCTGTATTTTCCCAAAGCGATTTCTTCCATAAGCTCTCCTAGAAATAGTGATACTTCTTTCTGTTCGTAATAAAGAAAAATTCAGTAACAATAACTGCTGCAAATTCAGAAACTACTACAGAAAACCAGATTCCATTTACACCAAAGAGCATAGGCATGATCATTACTGCTGCAATTTCAAATACAAGTGTCTTCAAAAATGAAATTGCGGCAGAAACAAGGCCATTGTTGAGACCAGTGAAGAAGGCCGAGCCAAAGATGTTGAAGCCTGCAAATAGAAATGAGAATGAGCATATATTGAAGGCCTGCAAGGTTATTGAATATAGGTTTTCATCATAACTTGCAAATATGTAGGACAGTATCGGAGCACAAGTAAGTGCAAGTGTAGTCATGGCAATTGACAGTGTCGCAAGTATGATTGTTGACTTTTGCAGGATGCTCTTAAGCTCAAAAGTGTTTTCAGCTCCATAGTTAAATCCAACTACAGGGCTCAGTCCCATCGAGAAACCTATGAAGATTGCAACGAATATGAAGTTTACATACATCATAACACCATAGGCAGCAACGCCATCCTCTCCGATGTACTTCATAAGCTGGTAGTTATAAAGCATGCCAATAACAGAGAAGGAGATGTTGCTCATAAGCTCGGAGGAGCCATTGAAACAGGTCTTTTTGATGTAGCTCCAATTCATTTTCGTTCTACCTAGCTGCAAGAGGCTTGAGTTCTTTCTTGCGAAGTAGAAAAACGGTACAACTCCTCCTACTACCATACTGAGGGAGGTTGCAGCGGCAGCGCCTTCAAGACCCAATCGCAGATAGCCTACAAGAACAGCGTCCAGAATGATATTTGTCATTCCCGCCAGGAAGGTTAGAAAGAATCCTAATCTAGGCTTTTCTGCTGTAATGCAGTAGCTCTGAAATTCGCACTGGAGCAGAAAGCAGGGCATTGCAAGCGAAAAGATTCGACCATAGGTCAAAGCGTATGGAAGTAGGTGCTCACTTGTTCCAATAGCCCTTGCAAGGAAAGGAAGGATTACATAGCTGATAGCTGAAAGAATTATGCCACTGAAAATAGAAAAATAGATAAGCAGAGAGAAGATACTATTTGCCTTCTTCCTATCTCCTTCTCCCAATGTCTTTGCAACTAATACTGTACCTCCAGAACCAAGCATGAAACCAGCTGATGAGATGATCATCATAGGAGGATAGATGATATTTATAGCTGCGAATTCTGTTTTTCCTGCGAAATTTGAGACAAAAAAGCCATCTATTACACTGTAAATAGATGTAAAAATCATCATGCCAATAGTGGGCAGTGTGAAGCGCAACATGCGCCTTACAGTAAAATGATCTGATAGCTGAATTGGTGTTCGCATGGATGACTAACATACTATGGTAAATAAAAATAGTCAATGAAACAAAAAAGCCTGCAGTTTCCTACAGGCTTTATGGAGGATATAAGGATTGAACTTATGACATCCTGCTTGTAAGGCAGGCGCTCTCCCGCTGAGCTAATCCTCCGTAACGAATCTCTATTCTACTGTTTTTCCAAAAATGGTCAAGGGTTTACAGCAGAATAATATTTTCATCCTCCAGGACCCATCTGTAACCCATCTTGGTAAAAAGGGCAATTCGGTCCACATTGAGTGATGTCTCAATATCATAAGAGTGGAGCGTTTCTAATAGCTCTGGTGCTTTCCCGTATGGGATATCTCTGTTTGCAATAGTTATATGGGGTTTCATAGGTCTACGATCTTCTCTTATGTTTCCCATATCTGATATTGCCTTGAAGATTGCATATCTTAGCCTGTCCCAATCCTTTGAGCTCTTTACATGGGCAAAAACGGTTCTGTCAGTGAAGGAACCAAAACCATCTACAGAAGATATGAATGGAGTGAATTTGATGTTCTCAAGCCTTTTCAGGATATCGTTAGTAGTATATTCCTCTGAAAGCTTGAATGGGGGAATCAGAGTTATATGAGGCAGGGTAGAGTGACCGCTCTTA
>JAILRW010000165.1 GCA_024698005.1 Sphaerochaetaceae bacterium
AATGGACTAGATAAAGATGATGTACAGGGAGACAAGCACATCCTTGATATTCTCTCTCAGATGGGCTGCAAGATAGACTGGAATGAATATTCTGTTACAGTAACAGGTCCAGAACACCTGAAAGGTGGCACTTTCGATCTCAACAGCATGCCAGATGCGCTTCCTGTACTTGCTGTTGCAGCAGCTGCAGCAACAGAGAGTGTGCACATTGTCAATGTAGCCCAGGCCAGAATAAAGGAAACTGACAGAATAGCATGCATGAGGGAAAATCTTTCATCCCTTGGATGTGATATAAGGGAGAGGGAGGATGGACTTGATATCTACCCCTCGACATTGCACGGTGGCAAGGTAAAGGGTTTTGCTGATCATAGAATAATAATGGCAATGGCTGTCTGTTCCCTGATAGCAATTGGGCCAATTACAATAGATGATGAGAGTGCATGCTCTGTCACCTTCCCTACATTCTTCAAGCTTTTTGCATCATTAAAGGAGAAAAAATGAAGTACGCATACATAATCTTGAATGGGGATGAGAACTTTCAGGAGTTCGCCAATAGTGTGATGATAGAAAATGAAAGTTCTCTCTCTCTTGAAGAGGATACTACGAACCTCATCCTCTTCTTTGAGGACACTTCACTAATGGTTACAGAGAAGCTTCTTTCTCTTCTTATGGCAAGGGATAACTCAAGCCTTGGCTACATTGCTGCCATCTCTCCTTCAAGCAAGGCATTGAGGGAAGTTGAGAAGCTTTTATATGACAAGTGCTGTCTTGCGCTCAGCTATGCATCAAAACCTGTTAAACCTGAGAAGATAAAGGAAGACATAATGAAGGAAGAGATAAAGCTTCCTCACTACAATATTATTACGAGGCTTCTAGATAGATGATCAATGTAAACAACGACTGGCAAGCGCTATTTGATGAAGAGCAGCAGAAAGATTACTACCTCTCTTTAAGACAGTTTCTGAAGAGGGAGTACAGCGAGAGAAGAATATTTCCTCCAATGAATGAAATATTCAACGCTTTCGTCCTCTGCCCCTTCTCAAAGACGAAGGTTGTAATTGTAGGTCAGGATCCCTACCATGAAGTAGGCCAGGCCATGGGGCTCTCATTCTCTGTTCGTGAAGGTATTGAGGAGCCTCCATCACTTGTGAATATCCACAAGGAAATATTATCTGAAGATGTTCTCAGGGAAGAGATCTGGTCATCTGATCTGACAAGATGGGCAAAACAGGGAGTTCTGCTTTTGAACAGTACCCTCACAGTAAGAGAACATCAGGCGAATGCCCATAAGGACTCTGGCTGGGAAAGATTCACTGACACCTGTATAAAAGCACTAGGTGCAGACCCAAGGCCAAAGGTATTCCTTCTCTGGGGAAGCTATGCAAGGAGCAAGAGGGTTTACGTGACTGATCCACACCATCTGATTCTTGAATCAGCTCACCCAAGTCCACTTTCTGCCTACAGAGGCTTTTTTGGAAACAATCACTTTGCTCTTGCAAATGAGTTCCTGGCCCGAAATGGTGAAGAGATGATAAGGTGGTAGAAATGTACGATTTTGAAAAGCATATAGATAGGTCCAACACCTCCTCCATCAAATGGAGCAAAGAGGCAATAAAAGGAATCTGTGGAAATGAAGAGGCTCTTCCTTTCTGGGTTGCAGATATGGATCTGCCAACTTCCAAGGCAATTCACAATGCAATGATGAAGTCCGCAATCTTTGGAGTTGCAGGATATTCAGATCATCCTCTTCTTCAGTCATCCTTCATTTCCTTCGCCAAGCGAAGGCATGATTGGAAAATAGACAGTGAATCTGTCACTTATGTTCAGGGAATGCTCCATGGCATTGCACTGGCAATGCAGACCTTCACTGAAAAGAATGATGGTGTTCTGATAATGTACCCAACCTATGCGCCATTTGAGATGATGGCAAAGAACAATGAAAGAAAGGTAATTGAGTATGATCTTGGATACAAAGATGGACTCTTCTATCTAGATAGGGAACGCTATAAAGAGGAGTCAAAGGATGCAAAGCTCATCATGCTCTGCTCCCCTCACAACCCATCAGGTCTTGTCTTCTCAACCGAAGAGCTTGCTTTCATCCTCTCACTGGCAAAGGAAAGAGACCAGCTAGTCTTTTCTGATGAAATCCATGCAGATTTAACACACACTGGTATAGAGCACACTCCACTTGGCAAAGTGAATGAAAAGATTGGAGCCAAGGTCATCACATTCATGGCTCCGTCAAAGACATTCAATATTGCAGGTGAACATTTTGCTGAAGCTATCTTCTCAGACAAGAATATGCTTGCCACCTTCAAGAGAGAGCAGGACAAGCTATATGTAAATGCTCCGGGCTTCTTCATTGGAGAAATGGCAGAATCTGCATATTCAGATTCAGATGAGGAGAACAGAGAGCTCTGTGAACACCTCAGAAAGAATGCATCATTCATAAGGAACTATCTTGAGACAGAGCTTCCTGAAATAAAGCTGGTAAACGCAAACGCATCCTTCATCGCATTCCTAGACTGCTCAAGCATCGTTGAAAAGGTCAGAGAAGATAAAAAGAGCAATCCAGAACTATACGATAAAGAGAACAACCTGCTTGCCCACTTCTTTGGTTCCCGCGCTGGAATCTGCATGAATGATGGCACTTGGTTCGGAGCCAAGTACTCATCCTTCGTACGTTTCAACTATGGAACAAGCCAAGAGATGGTGAAGCTAGCACTTGATAAGATGAAGATGGCTGTAAGAGCGCTTTATTAAAGCTCTACAACCTCTCCTGAAAGCTTCCAGAAGCTTTCCATCTTACCTTCCCTAAGATAATAGAGAGTTCCATAGCACTCCTTTTCAGGATACAGGTCCTTGACTACCTTTATGTAGCTGAGGACCTGCAGTTTATGCTCCTCAGGATCCTTGAAGGAGTCACTCTTATAGTCGATTACCAGATTGAAATCCTTTCCAAGTACAAGAAGATCGATTACACCTTCAACAGCCATATCAGGGGCGGTATCGAGATTTGTATAGAATCTAAGCTCCTCCAAGGTGCTGTTACCCTTTACGAATCTGTCATACAGTTCACTTTCAATAAAGGATGCAGCAAAGGCATTTGCTCTAGTAAGCAGAATCTCATTATCTTTATCATCTGGAAGAATCGAGCACTCAACATCAGAGAGGCTTCCACTTCCGATAAGTTTTTCAAGACAAAGATGGCATAGTGTTCCAAAATCAGCTTCTATATGTTCTCTTCTGATTATTTCATCCACATCGAAAGAACCAATTGGTTTTCTATCAAGCTCACACTCCTGGGCCTTCTTTATATCACTCACACTGATTCTTCTTTTCTCATTCCTGAAAGCGCCTGCATCAGAAAAATCGTATGAAATATAGTTACTATCTTTTTTCTTGCCCTTCAAAAGAGGTGTATCAGTTACATCTTCAATTACCACGTGATCCATTAAGGCCTTCATGGTAGAGAAATCTACACCAAGAGCCTCTGCATACCATTTGAAGAGCTTCTCGGCAGAAAGCTCTCCGTTTTTTGTGAAGGTATAGCCACCGATAGAGATGAGGTGCTCCTCAGCTCGGGTCATGGCGACATACATGACACGCTTGGCTTCCGCTTCTTCCTTGACCTTTTCATCTTCACTGAGAATCTTCTGAAACAGTTTATCTTCTGTTGCAACAAGCATGTCACAATAGTTGAATACACACTCGTTCTCACTATTGCTTCCCTTCTTACCAAGACCTGCGAAGATGACTATAGGAAATTCAAGCCCCTTGGACTTGTGAACAGTCATTATCTGAACTCCACTGACTTCTCTTCTAAGTACATTGGTATCAGGAAGCTTGTTGCTGCTACCTAGTTCATTTCTTATAAATGCAACGTAATCAACAAGCCCTCTGCCCTCTTCTTCGTATGAGATTGCATACGAATAGAGGTAGTCATAGTGCTCGATGAAGGTCCTTCTATCATCAAGGGAGGAAAGATATCCGTAGTAGCCACCCTCTATATAGAGCTTTTCTAGAAGAGCTGGCAATGTGAGACGGAAAGCTTGCTCCTTTACCTCTTCAAGGAAGAGAGAGAAAGCTTCGTAACGGGATTTATCTACCTCAAGGACTGGCTTCTCATCCAGAATAAGATTGAAGATAGATTCGTCGCACAATCCACAGAACGGAGATTTCAAAAGTGCTACATAGCTTCTCTTATCCTCTGGATATATGAGATATTGCAAGAAGGAATAGAAGTCACCAGCTACTGCATCAAGCATGAGAGATCTTGTCTCTGTAAGCTGGTATGGAACATTTCTCCTTCTTAGAGATTTCTCTATGTTCATCTGATTCGAAGCAGTTCTGAAAAGGATTGCAATATCCTGTGGCTTTGGCCTTCTTCCATCTATGAGAAATTCATCTGTTGTGAGTATTCTCTGACAATAGTTTCCTATCGCTTCAGCTTCCAGCATATCACAGTCATAGATTTCACCATCCTCTACGTTGATTTCATTCTTGTTGTAGGTGGCAAAAATGATTTTTGAATTCTTTGAATCGTTTACTCTCCCTGCCTTTATCTTTTCAAACTGAGCAGCATAGCTTTCCCCGTTGTTTGAAAGGACATTCTCAAAAACACTATTGAAGTGATCTATCAACTGGCTCTGGCTTCTATAGTTCATAGACAGAGAAAGCTTCTCACCATTTCTGGCTATGTCAGTCTGCAGATTCCTGAAGACAGATACATCTGCCCCTCTGAAGCGGTAGATGGACTGTTTTTCATCACCTACGAAGAAAAGTTTTTTTGCATCCAGCTCCTCGACAGTTGGAACTCTGCCGCTTTCTGATTTTGCATCCTCTCTCTCAGATAGCAGGAAAAGAAGATCCTTCTGAAGAGAGTTATTGTCCTGGAACTCATCTATCATTATGAAGCGATAGCGGGAACGGAAGATTCTTCTGACT
>JAILRW010000015.1 GCA_024698005.1 Sphaerochaetaceae bacterium
CATATGAAGTGTTTCATCAGAAATATCCATAACTGGATACCCCTTATCTTTCAGGTATTCGAGACCTCGGCGCAATCCTTTCTGATGCTCCTCAACTGTTTCATGAATAAAGTTTTCATATTTTGTTCCCTGTGCAGAACATAAAAGTAATTTGAAAGCATCAAGGTGAGGAAATACAACCTCTTTAATCATATCAATTGAGCTTTCCGACTTTGCTTCATCTATATTACCTAGATCAATCATCTCATAGGAGGTCTTCTCATGCATTTCCATCCACTGCCTCATCGCTTTTATTCCTGGATCTACCAGGTATGAGAATATCTCTTCCTTGGAAGAAAAATGACGATATAAGGCAGCACTTGTGAGCCCTGCATCAGACGCAATTTTGCGAATTGAGGCTTTCTCGAATCCTGTTTTCTGAAATTCGCTTCTAGCAGCAGATACTATTTTTTTAAGTGTCTCTTTCTTATCTCTAGCCATAGTTTAGTTATCAATGATAACTTAGCACAGCTAAAAGTTAATTGCAACTAACTTTTCATTGCATAGCCCATGTCTAAGCCCTCTATCAGAAACAGTGAGGGAAGAAACATTTAAAACAGAAAGGATTTCATCAACGATAAGGGAGCCAGCAAGAATTACATCTGCCCTCTTTGCTTGAAGACCACATATTTTCTTTCTGTCCTCTATCTTGAGAGAGGAGTACAGATCAACCTGAGCTTTTATATCCTCATGTGTTAGAACAGAACCTTGGACTAATGAAGAATCATACTCTTCTAGCTTCTGCTTAACTGCGCTCATTGTTGTAACAGTCCCTCCAATTCCAATTACCTGACAACTAGCGGAGACTGGCAGAGAGCTTTCAAGCATTCTCACTATTTCTCTTCTGGCTCTGCAAATCTCTTCTTTTTTAACAGGATCAGAAACAAGATAATTTTCTGTGAGCCTAACTGCACCAAGGTCAAGCGAGAAGCGGTTTTCTATCCCCTCTTTTTTTCCATAGATAAACTCAGTTGACCCACCACCTGTATCGAATACAAGAAGATTATCAAGCTTATCGATTGATGAAACGGCGGCAAGGTAGCTGAGCCTGGCCTCTTCAACACCAGGGAGAATAGATAGTTCAAGTGCTGTTCTTTCAAATAATCTTCTTCTGAACTCATCGCTATTTTCTGCACTTCTAAGAGCCATAGTGCCAATACAGTAAACCTTTTCTGCCCCTAGCATTCTGGCCTTATCAAGAAATATAGATATTGCTTCAACATTCCTATAGATTGCGTCACTGGACAAGAGTCCACTTTTTGTCATCCCTTCAGAAAGCCTTGCAATATTAAGCTCATCTATAACAGTTACAAGAGAACCATTATCGAGAGAACCTACAAAGAGTTTTACAGAATTGGAACCAACATCAATAACAGCTACCTTTTTCATATCATCCTCAATTATTTCTAATTATAGTTTAGTTTTGACCCCTCGTTTCACTTTATAATCAACAATATTTCTAATATAGTTGAAAAGGATAAAAGGAGAAAAATAATCATGGTTAAGCTCAATAACAGAAAAATTGCTGTCATAGGGTGTGGATTCGTAGGAGCTGCATCAGCTTTTGCTCTTATGCAGAGTGGTCTTTTCAGTGAAATCGCACTTGTCGACGTAGATAGGGATAAGGCAGAGGGAGAAGCTCTTGATATCTCCCATGGTGTTCCTTTTGTTGGACAGGTAAAGGTCTATGCTGCTAACTACGATGAGATTATGGATGCTCAGATAGTTGTTGTAACTGCTGGAGCTAACCAGAAGCCAGGTGAAACAAGACTCGATCTCGTAAATAAGAATGTCGGAATCTTCAAGTCCATCATGCCTGAGTTTTCAAAGAGAAAGTATGAGGGCATTCTTCTCATCGTTTCCAATCCTGTTGATATACTCACTCTCGCTGCTGTAAAGCTTTCTGGCCTTCCTGAGGAAAGAGTTATCGGATCTGGTACAGTTTTGGATACTGTAAGATTGAAGACAGAGATTGGAAAATACCTCAATGTCGATAGTAGAAGTGTCCACTCCTTCATCATCGGTGAACACGGAGACAGCGAGCTCGTTGCTTGGAGCAGCACCAATATCTCAGGTATCAGCCTTGCTGATTTCTGTGTCATGAGATATGGCAAGAGTCGTGCATTCACAGATGATTTGGATAAGATCTCTGATAATGTAAAGAACAGTGCATACAGAATCATTGAGAAGAAGCATGCTACCTACTATGGTATCGCAATGTCTGTTGTTAGAATCAGTAGAGCTATTGTCATGAACGAGCGTTCTATTCTCCCACTCTCTTCAATGATGCATGGTGAGTATGGAATCGAGGATGTCGCACTCAGTATGCCAGTAATTGTAGGCAAGAATGGTGTAGAATCACACGTTCCATATGAAATCAACTCAGCTGAAACTGTAAAGCTTCAGAAGTCTGCTAGAAACTTAAGAAAGGTTGCAGTAGCAGCCGGTCTTGTTGAGAAAGAAGAAGACTGAACAATCTTATATGCAATGAAGGGAAGCTGCGGCTTCCCTTTTCTTTTTTAAGATGCCTGTGGTGATGGTGTTGGAGTTGAATCATCGCCATCATCATTGGAGTTGTGTCTTTTAAGTCCTAGAAAGCCCGCTATCATACTTACTTCACCAAGAGCATTTGTAACTGCTTCATCGAGGTCTTTCACTTCCCCACTTTCAAGAGAGTGTACTCTGAGTCCATAATCATCCATTGTCTTGATGTCTGACTCGACAGGGAATTCTAGCCTTTCTGGCATAAGAGCTCCGCCTGAAAAACGGCACCTTCTGAATACCGCCTTTAAATCTTTTCCTCTTGAGGCACACTGAGCAAATAGACGGCAGACCAGAGGCCTTACAGAGTACACCTGGCAGTGGTAAGGATTGCTCTCGTCGTACAAAGGACAGTGGTCCTGACCCGGTTGCTGTACCTTGTCTATCAGGGAGATATCTTTTCTTAACAGAAGTAAATATGATGCAACCAGCTTGGCCTCTGCAGGTGTGATATCTGGCATGAAGTGCTCACAGCACTCACCACAGCCTGCTGTGCAGTGAATGTTGTAATCTTCACAGAAGGCACTTGTCTCCTTCTCCACGTCATCATAAATCAGAGATAGTTCTCTAAGACAATCACCGAGGTGCGTCGAATTAAACATATCAACGAGCTTTTCTCTGTCATCATTCATAATGGAGCGAAGATTATTTCTAGTGACATATCTTTGTCAATCAGTTTTTTGATATTTATCTAAAAATCAATATTCCATATTTTGATATACCTAAAATTGACTGGTTTGGTTTTTAGGTATATCAAATTTTCGACTTTTCAAGTGATTCTTTTACGAAGTCAATGAAGGTCTCATCTGCTATTGGAAGAGGTTTACCTTTGAGCCAAACGAAAAGGTAATCGACGAACCGTCCAGAATTTACAATTTCCTTGGCAACAATCTTCTGGTTCAATACGTAGCTCGTCTTGGGAAATAGACTTACACCAACGTTTCCACCTGCAAGAGCGGCTACATCGAGATAGTTGTCCATCTTGCAGACAATCTTTGGTTCTGCATCAATTTCCTTGAACCATTTGTATATCATATCGTTTATAGCTTCACGGCTTGGAACTATGAGTGGCTGATCCTTCAAGTATGCAAGATCAATAGTGTCACCTGGAAGTTTGGAAAGTGGATTTTCCCTGCTCATGAAAGCTGTCATCTTCTCCTGCCCTACCTTGAAGCTATTGAGGAGTGTATTGTCACAAGGAGATGTGATTACAGCAAGGTTGATAAGACCACTTCTGAGCCTCTCTATCAGCTCATCGCTATTACCATCCATGATCCTGAACTTTATATCTGGATACTTCTTCATGAAAGATTCAATCCACTTTGAAGCGATATCAGGGGCTGAACCTTCAACTAGACCAATAGCTATGGTTCCGTTCATTCCCTTGCCCATGAGACGTATTTCATCACTTGCCTTGTCAGTTAAACTCAATATCTCCTTTGCATGGCGATATAGAAGACGACCTGACTCTGTAAGCTTCAGATGTCTCTTTCCTCTGATAAAAAGTGAGCTACCCAACTCCTCTTCCAAGTTTTTTATCTGTGCACTGAGAGGAGGCTGGCTTATATTCAACTTCTCTGCTGCCCTTGTAATATTCAATTCTTCTGCAACAGTTACAAAATACCTCAGTACTCTAAGCTCCATATTCACTCCATATCATATGTTTTATGTATGATAACTATAATATTATATGTATTTGTAATTATTATTCCATATTTTTTATAATGCCTTTAAAAATTTTTTTTCGGAGGTGTGTTATGTGTTCAATCATTGGATTTTCATCAGATAAGATTAGTCCAGCAAAAGTAAAAGAATGTTTTGATCGCTCTTTTTCAAGAGGACCAGACCAGAATAGCTTTGTGAGAGTTGGAAAGAATAATGCATACCTCGGATTCAACAGGCTTGCAATCATGGATCTTGAAGAGAGTGGAATGCAGCCATTCCACCTTGGCCCTCTCTCTTTAGTTTGTAACGGTGAAATCTACGGTTTCAGGAAGCTAAAGAAGGAACTGAGTGACAGCTATTACTTCAAGAGTGACTCCGACTGTGAAGTTCTCCTTCCAATGTTCATCAGGTATGGAGTCGATATGTTCAAGATGCTCGATGCAGAGTATGCACTCATACTCTACAACAGCGATACAGACAGCTTCATCGCAGCAAGAGATCCTATTGGAATCAGACCACTTTTCTACGGCTACCTTGAAGATGGAAAGATTATATTTGCATCTGAAGCAAAGTGCCTCATGGGCCTTTGTGAGAAGGTGCTGACTTTCCCACCAGGACACTATTACAAGGATGGAGAGTTTATCCAATACCGTGACATGACTGAGGTAGAGAAGGTCTTCTCCTCTGATATCGACACGGTATGTGCCGGAATCAGAGAACGTCTTATCAAGGCTGTCGAGAAGCGTCTTGATTCCGATGCTCCACTTGGCTTTCTTCTCTCCGGTGGACTCGATTCCAGCCTTGTGTGTGCAATTGCAACAAAGCTACTTGGTAGAAGTATCAAGACCTTTGCAATCGGTATGGACAAAGATCCAATTGACCTGAAGTATGCAAAGAAGGTTGCAAACTATATCCATAGCCAGCACATGGAAGTAACGATGACAATCGAGGAAGTTATTTCAAACCTGGAAACGGTCATCGAGTCCCTTGGCACCTGGGATATAACAACTGTAAGAGCGAGCATGGGCATGTACCTGCTCTGTATGGCTATTCACGAGTGCACCGATGTAAAGGTTCTCTTGACTGGTGAGATTTCTGACGAGCTCTTTGGCTATAAATACACAGACTTTGCGCCTACCCCGCTTGCCTTCCAGGAAGAGTCAGCAAAGAGAATAAGGGAGCTTCACTACTATGATGTACTGAGAGCAGACAGATGTATCTCTGACAACTCACTTGAGGCTCGTGTTCCTTTTGGTGATCTTGACTTCGTAAGCTATGTAATGAGCATAGACCCTGTTCTCAAGATGAACACCTACAACATGGGCAAGTATCTTCTGAGAAAAGCGTTCGAACATGACCATCTACTTCCAGATGAAATCCTGTGGAGGGATAAGGCAGCCTTCTCTGACGCAGTTGGCCACAGCATGGTAGATGAACTCAAGGCCTATGCGGAAAGGCTCTACAGCGATGAAGAGTTTGAAGAAAAGAGGATGAAATACACTCATGGAAGACCTTTTACCAAAGAAAGTCTTCTCTACAGAGAGCTCTTCGAAAAGCACTATCTAGGCCAGGGCGAACTGATACCTGACTTCTGGATGCCAAACAAGAGTTGGCAAGGCTGTGATGTAAACGATCCTTCTGCAAGAGTTCTCTCCAACTATGGTGCTAGTGGTAAGTAAGCTATGAGCAAGTTCATTTTTGTAACAGGCGGTGTTGTATCAGGCCTCGGTAAGGGTATTACCGCGGCCTCACTCGGAAGACTTCTCAAGTCAAGAGGTCTTATCGTCGCTTCCCAGAAGCTCGACCCCTATATAAATGTGGACCCAGGCACAATGAGCCCTTACCAGCATGGAGAAGTCTATGTAACTGAAGATGGTGCTGAGACCGATCTCGATCTCGGACACTATGAAAGGTTCATCGATGAAGATCTCAATCGCTTTTCAAACCTCACAACCGGAAAGGTCTACTCGAATGTAATAAGCAAAGAGCGCCAAGGTGGATACCTTGGCTCTACTGTGCAGACCATTCCTCACATCACTGATGAGATCAAGCGCTTCATCTACAATGTAGGTCAGGAAAGCAAGGCCGATGTAGTAATCACAGAAATTGGTGGCACTATCGGTGATATTGAAAGCCAGCCTTTCATTGAAGCTATCAGGCAGGTAGGTCTTGAAGTTGGGAAAGAGAATGCAATCTACATCCATGTAACGCTAGTTCCTTATCTCAAGGCGAGTGGAGAGCACAAGTCAAAACCAACACAGCACAGTGTAAAAGAGCTTCAGGGGATGGGTATATCTCCTAACATCATCGTTTTAAGAACTGATGAGAAGATCACAGACATGAGCATCTTCAAGAAGATTGCAAACTTCTGCAACGTAAAGGATGATTGCGTAATCGAGAACCTTACCCTACCAGTTCTATATGAGGCTCCACTCATGCTTGAAAAGGCAGGCTTTTCAGATATCGTCTGCAGAGAACTGAAGCTTGAGACAAAGAATATAGACCTAACAGAGTGGAAGGCAATGGTCGAAAAGATCAAGCACCAGAAGCACTCAGTGAAGATTGCTTTAGTTGGTAAATATGTACAACTTCATGATGCTTACCTTTCTGTTGCTGAGGCACTTAAACATTCAGGCTATGCCCTTGATTCCAAGGTAGAAATAGAATGGGTCGACTCCTCGACAATAAATATGTCCTGTGTTGCCGAGAAGCTTTCGTTCGCGGATGGTATCATCGTCCCGGGTGGTTTTGGGGACCGAGGAATCGAGGGTATGGTGCTTTCTATCCAGTATGCAAGAGAACACCATATACCACTTTTTGGAATCTGCCTCGGTATGCAGCTGATGGTGATCGAGTACGCAAGAAACGTCTGTGGTCTTGCAAACGCAAACTCCAGGGAGTTCAATCCTGATACACCATATAAGGTAATTGACTTCATGCCAGACCAGAATGATGAGATTGCAAAGGGTGGCACCCTTAGACTTGGAAGGTATTCCTGTCATCTTAAGAGTGGTACTACAATCCAGAAGTGCTACCAAAACGATGTCATATCAGAGCGCCATAGGCACAGATATGAATTTAATAATACATATAGGGACATTGTTGTGAAGAATGGTCTAACCATCTCAGGACTTTCTCCTGATGCTCGTCTGGTCGAAACTGTTGAGCTGTCAGATGAAGACTTCTATGTAGGAGTTCAATTCCATCCAGAGTTCAAGAGTAGGCCTAACAGACCTCACCCACTATTTACTGGTTTCATAAAGGCATCCTTGAAAAAATGCAAATAAATTCCTTTGTGGTCATCCATTATTATTGGGTGACCACTTTTTATACAGGAAAGGCTCAACCCAATATCTTTTGAAGCCCAATAGTATCTATCACTTCGATGAATGGAGAAGAGTATTTGATCAGTCCCAGTTCCTCAAGCTTCTTCATCTCCCTATGAAGACTTGTTCTTGAGACGTTCATCATCATAGCCCAGTTGGATATGGACTCGGGAATAAGCACTTTTCTATTTCCAATTCTACGAGTTTCCATCAATAGATAGAATGCAATCTTTGCCTGAATACTACTGTAGCTCATAAGCTCGATTCGACTTTGTAGCATCGCAGAAGAGGATGCAAGTACGCTAATAAAAGAATTCAATATCCTTGAATCCTTCCCAAAGAGCTTCAACATCTCATTTTTTTCAATTAAAAGAATCTTGCAATCTTCAACAGATACAACATCACAAGGATAGCGCCCCATTTGAGAAAAGACGGCAGCTGGCCCAATCAGGCTCCCTCTTCTTCTGAGTGATACATTCACTTGATTTCCATTTGGGAATGTTTTCTCTATCTGTGCAGAGCCATCTAGAATAATACCTACATGACTAGCTCTATCCATAGCATGGAAGATCAACTCACTCTTCTCATATTCCTTGATAGTAAATATAACTCCATGCAGAGCTCTTTCTATTTCCTTCTCTTCAAGTGATCTGAAAAGAATACAGTACCTTAAATCAGAATAATCCATGTTCTCATTATATATATAGGAGGAAACTGTATCCACAGATACAGTCCAATTGAATTCAACTATCTATTCTTTAGCTATAAGGAAACAACAATGATAAGAAAGATAATTCACATCGATGAAGATAAGTGCACTGGCTGTGGCCTCTGTGCCAATGCCTGCCATGAAGGTGCAATTGAAATGGTAGATGGAAAGGCAAAGCTCGTCAGGGAGAACTTCTGTGATGGCTTTGGTGACTGCCTTCCAGCTTGCCCTGCAGGAGCAATCACCTTTGAAGAGCGTGAGGCTCCAGAATATGATGAGAAAGCT
>JAILRW010000016.1 GCA_024698005.1 Sphaerochaetaceae bacterium
AAGTCCAAGGAACGAAAAAGAAATTATTTCTGAGCTGTGCGAAGAGCTTGTTGAAATCAATCCAGCCAACAAGGACCTTTACGAGAAGAATGCAAAGGAATACATCAAGGAAATAGATGAGATCGATAGGGCATTCAGAAGAGTTGTTGATAGTGCATCTACAAAGACTATTGTCGTTGCTGACCGTTTCCCAATTCTATATTTCACAAGAGATTATGGGCTTGAATTCTTTGCTGCATTCCCTGGTTGTGCCCACGAGACTGAAGCAAACGCAAACACAGTTGCTTTCCTTATCAATCTTGTCAGGGAGCGGGGTATAAATGCAATACTTCATATGGAGCTTGCAAATACAATGCTTTCAAAGGTAATCAGTGAGGAAACCGGAGCAAAAGTTCTGGAGTTCAACAGCGCACACAATGTTACAAAGAAGCAGTTCGATGAAGGCCTCACCTGGACACAGATAATGAGAAGTAACATAGATGTTCTCAAGGAGGCGCTTGATTGAAGACCCTTATAAAGGCTGAAGAGCTTAAGCTCGGTTATGAAGGGCAGGTTGTCTCCTCCGGAATTTCCTTTTCTATTAACAGTGGAGATTATCTTTGCATTATTGGAGACAACGGGGCTGGTAAGTCCACATTGATCAAAGCAATTCTTGGCCTCCATGATCCAATTGGGGGAAAGCTCAGCTTTGTTCACGATAAAAAGAGCATAGGATATCTTCCTCAGCGAAGTGATGTAAGAAGAACTTTCCCTGCGAGTGTAATCGAGGTTGTCAATTCAGGCGCTGTGAATAGCCTGAACAGACACTTCTTCCTCTCAAGAGCTGACAAGGCAAGAGCCCTCAAAAATCTTGAGAAAATGGGCTTGTCCGGTTTTGAAAGACATTCTTTCCAGGATCTTTCTGGAGGCCAGCAGCAGAGAGTACTGCTTGCGAGGGCACTCACTTCTGCAAAGAAGATTCTTCTTCTCGACGAGCCTGTTTCAGGACTTGATGTCCACACTGCAAGTGAGCTCTATGAAACTATCGTGAATCTTAATAAAGAGGGTATGACTATAATCATGGTCACCCATGATATCCATCCGGCATTGAACAGTGCCTCTCATATCCTGCACCTCGGAAAGAAAATCTTCTTCGGTACGAGAGAAGAGTTCTTTGAAAGCGAAGCAGGAAAAGAATACTTGAAGGAGTCAGGACACCACCACCATGATGATTGAAATGTTTTCTTACGCCTTCATGCAGAGGGCAATTATAGTTGGTCTTCTTGTCAGTCTTTGTGCATCCCTTTTGGGCGTCTCTCTCGTCCTTAGGCGATTTTCCATGATTGGGGATGGCCTTTCTCATGTAGGCTTTGGAGCCCTTGCTGTAGCAACAGTATGTTCCCTTGAGCCACTGTATTTCACGATTCCAGTTGTTACAGTGACTGCAATACTAATCTTAAGAATAAGCGAAAGAAGCAAGCTTGGAGCAGATAGCGCAATTGCTCTCATCTCCTCTTCCTCCCTTGCTCTTGGTGTAATGGCAATTAGCTTTGTTAAGGGAACCAACACAGATATCAACAACTTCCTCTTTGGTTCGCTCCTGGCAGTTGGAAAGAAGGATGCTGTTTTCTCAATTGTCCTTTCTCTGATCGTGCTTTTAGCCTATGTTCTGCTATATCCTAGGCTCTTTGCGATTACATTTGATGAAGTCTTTGCTCGCTCTCAGGGTCTTCATGCAAACCGCTATACCATGCTGCTTGCAATTTTGTCTGCATTGACAATAGTGCTTGGAATGCGAATGCTTGGCTCTCTCTTGATAAGTGCACTCATCATCTTCCCTTGTCTGACATCCATGAGAGTCTTCAAGACCTACAAGGCTGTGACAATCTCTTCAGGAGTTATATCAGCTATATGCTTCTTTACTGGCATAACCCTGAGCTACTCTAAGGGAACACCTGTCGGTGCTTCCATTGTTACAATTCACCTTCTTGTTTTCATCGCATTCACAATCATTGGTGCTTTGAAGGAAAGTGGTGTATTTGCGAAACAGAAATAACGTTCTATTCTTTTAGTAACAATAAATGGGGGAAATTATGGTAACAAGAGAGAAAGCTCTAGAGCTTTTTAAAAAATACAACAAGTCGGAAAGTCTTTATCACCACGCACTCTGTGTAGAGGCCACAATGAGAGCTTTTGCAAGAAAGAAGGGAGAAGATGAAGAGTATTGGGGAATTGTCGGTCTTCTTCATGATATCGACTGGGAAATGTTCCCTTCAGAGCACTGCAAGAAAGCCCCTGAGCTTTTAAAAGAAATCGATCTTCCAGATGATCAGATCCATGCAATCTGTTCACATGGATATCAGGTCTGCTGTGACGTAGAACCAACAAGAGAGATGGAGAAGGTCCTCTACACAATCGATGAACTTACAGGACTTGTATATGCAACAGCACTCATGCGTCCTGAACACATGAATGGAATGAGTGTAAAGAGTGTAAAGAAGAAGTGGAAGAGCTCAGGATTTGCTGCTGGCGTTAACCGTGAGCTTATTCAAAAGGGAAGCGAGATGTGTGGCATCGAGATTCCAGAACTCATCCAGACCACTATAGATGCAATGACTGAGATCTCAGCTGAGATCGGTCTTTAGTTTCTTATAGACAAGATAGCTTGAAGCAAAGGCAAAGGAGAGATTGTAACCACCAGTCTCTCCATCTACATCTAGGCACTCTCCAACGATAAATAGGCCAGGGCAGAGCTTTGACTCCATGCTCTTGCTATCTACTTCTTTCGTTGAAACACCACCACAGGTCACCATTGCGAGCTTTGACTGACCATGTGTGTTCCCTTTTAGATGCCAAGCTGTCAGGCGTTCAATTATCACTCTGATATCTTCTTTAGTAAGGGATGCTACATTCTTATCCCTTGCTGGTATTACCCCCTCGATAAGGCGCTGTGGCACCCCTGTTAGCTGGTGAAGGGCATTGGAGCACTTGAGCTTCCCATTCTGGCTCTTTATTTCTTCTGCTGTGATATCACAAAGCTTCAGAACGAGTTCTGTCTCTCCATCAATAAAACGGGAAAGATTGAGAGCAACAGGGCCTGATAGGCCTTTTCTTGTAAAGAGAAGGGGTCCTGTAGATGTGTTCTTCCCAATCTTGAGTGTTGCATTGTCAACTGAGATTCCTTCCAGGAAGGATGTATCTTCGTTTAGCTTTATTTCACACAGAGCATTGCGAGGAGGTACTATAGTGTGTCCAAACTCTTTAAGGAAACGGTACCCATCTCCAGTAGAACCGGTCTGAGGAAAGACGGTTCCTCCTGTAGCAATTACTAGATTGTTTGATGAGTACTGTTCGTTGACTACGAAAATATCTTTATCCTTTCTAACACTGTTTACTGTATAGTCAGTAAGGATTTTTCCACCGTTTAAAAGAGCATCTCTCACAGTGTGTGCATCATTTGTATTTGGAAATACCTTTCCATCCTCTCTAATATAGGTTTCTACGTTGAGAGATAAAAAGTAATTCTGAATTGCTTCTGGAGAGAGAGAATACAGGGCAGTGGAAACGAAATTCTTCTTCTCGTAGTAATGACAAACGAGGTCCCGAGGGGCCTCGTTGTGTGTGATATTACAAGCGCCACCTCCTGTAACGAGAAGCTTTTTTCCACATTCGTGGTTCTTCTCCAAAAGGAGGCTGTCCTTCAGAAGTGAGGAAAGAAAAAGGCCACTTGCCCCGCCACCTATGATAATGACGGGGTAGTGTTTCATCTTACTTAGCTTCCTTCTTTACAATTGACAGGCCAAGTTCCTCAAGCTGCTTTGCTTCTACTGTTTCTGGACAGTTGTCCATTGGAGACATAGCTGCAGTGTTCTTAGGGAATGCGATGACCTCTCTGATGGTATTTACCTTGCTCATGATCATACAGAGGCGGTCGATACCAGGAGCGATACCACCGTGTGGTGGTGGGCTGAACTTGAATGCATCGAGGAGGAATCCGAAGCGTTCCTGAGCAACGTCATCAGGGAAGTTACAGATTCTGAAGATTCTCTTCTGAAGCTCGATGTCATGAATTCTGATTGAACCAGATGCGAGTTCGTAACCGTTGAGTACGAGGTCGTAGAGATCGCCCTTTACTGAACCTGGATCGGACTCGAGAGTATCGAGATACTCTTCCTGTGGCATACTGAACATGTGGTGAGCAGCTTCCCAGTGTCCTTCATCTTCGTTGTACTCGAAGAGTGGGAAGTCAACAATCCAGCAGAATGCATAGGAATCGGAGAGAAGACCGAGGTCTGCACCGAGCTTGGATCTTACAGCACCAAGGCTGTTACAGCACTTCTTCCAATCTTCATGAGCTACGAAGCAGATCAAATCACCTTCCTGAGCTCCTGTTTCCTTGAGAACTTCTGCTTCGTTCTCAGCAAAGTACTTGGATACGCCACCAGTGAGCTTGCCGTCAGTTACCTTCATCCATGCCATACCCTTAGCGCCATAGACCTTTGCTGCATCTTCAAGTGCAGTGATGTACTTTCTGGTGTAGTCAACACCTTCAGTCTTAGGAGCAACGAGGTATTTTACACTACCACCTGACTTGAGAGTGTCAGTGAAGAGAGAGAAGGTAGAGTTGGCAGCAAAAGAAGCTGCGTCATGAAGCTCGATGCCAAATCTGAGATCTGGCTTATCACAGCCATATGTGTTGAGAGCATCGGTATAAGCGAGGCGGACAAACTTCTTTGGAAGATCAACATTCTGTACCTTCTTGAAGATATCGACCATCAAATCTTCCATCATGGAAAGTACATCATCTCTCTTAACGAAGCTCATCTCTATATCAAGCTGAGTGAACTCAAGCTGTCTATCTCCTCTTGGGTCCTCGTCACGATAGCATCTTGCGATCTGGAAGTATCTATCCATTCCAGAAACCATAAGAAGCTGCTTATAAAGCTGTGGAGACTGTGGAAGAGCAAAGAACTTGCCCTGATAGATTCTAGAAGGTACAAGGAAGTCTCTTGCTCCCTCTGGAGTGGATCTGATGAGGGTAGGAGTTTCGATCTCCATGAAATCTGTCTTGTAGAAGTGCTCTCTGATAGCCTTTACAACCTCATGGCGGAGCTTGATACGCTTCTGCATTCCAAAGCTTCTGAGGTCAAGGAATCGATACTTGAGACGGAAATCTTCCTTTGCATTGGTCTCTTCGTCGATCATGAATGGAAGTACTTCACACTGGCTGAGAATCTGAATCTTCTCTGCCTTTACTTCAATCTCACCAGTTTCCATATCTGGGTTGATCATGGAATCTGGTCTCTTTCTTACAATGCCTTCTACGGCAATACAGTATTCGAGCTTGAGTGCTGATGCAGCTTGCTGAAGCTCTGGTGATGCGTCATCGTCGACAACGACCTGTGTAAGGCCATAGTGGTCTCTCAGGTTGATGAAGTGGAGGGCACCGTGGTTTCTGTCGCGATGAACCCAGCCATTGAGAATGACTCTCTTGCCTTCATCGCAAGCCCTTAAAGAACCACAGGTTTCGGTTCTCTGTAGGAATACTTCTTCTGACATATTTGTCTCCTTGTGAGAATATTCAGATGAATAATATCATCTAGGGTACTTATTTACAATTAATAAACGAACAGACAAAAAAATACTGACATATTAAGGCTGGATACTTGAGGGGTTGCACCATGATTCCAAAATAAGTCAGTATGATTTTAAAACTATATATCAAAAAATATTTAATGAAAATCATATTTTGTGGATATTTTTATTATATTTATTTATTTTCGGCTTGGAAGCTCCCTTACAATGTATTCTTTTCTCTGTAAGTATCGAATTGCTTCGACTGCTGCACTTGCAGCAGAGGTTGTAGTAGTATAAGGAATTTTGTTTCTCATAGCTTCAGATCTGATCTCATCATCACTTCTTCTTGAGTGGAAACCCATTGGTGTATTGATGACAAGAGCGACCTTGTGCTGGCGCATTATATCAACAATATTTGGATGTCCATCCTGTACTTTCAGTACAACTTCTGCAAGAATTCCTTCCTCAAAAAGATCTCTTGCAGTACCTCTGGTTGCTGCAATATCAAAGCCCATATCGATAAGAGCCTTAGCAATTGGAACAATCGTTTTTCTATCCTTCTTGTTTACACTGATGATTACCTTGCCCTTGGTTGGAAGGACATTTCCCGCGCTGTCCTGGCTCTTTGCATAGGCTTCACCGAAACTTCTGCCCATTCCTACTACCTCACCAGTAGACTTCATTTCTGGACCGAGCTGTGGGTCTACATCTACAAAGCGGTCAAAGGAGAATACAGCTTCCTTGATTGACCATCCTGTGATGCAGTGTCCTTCTCCAATGCCTGTTTTCTCATTTACAAGGCCTTGCTTTACTAGATCTTCTCCCTTCCAGATTCTGGTCGCAGTATCTATGAGGTTTACACCTGAAGACTTGCTGATGAAAGGAACAGTTCTACTTGCTCTTGGGTTTACTTCGATAATATAGAGTTTTCCATCCTTTTCAGCGAACTGGATGTTCATCATGCCACTGACTGGAATCTCTCTAGCAAGGCGCAATGTCCATTCTCTCATCTCTTCAAGAACTTCTGGCTTGCTCTTGTATGGAGGGAATACTGCAGCAGAGTCACCAGAGTGGATGCCTGCAGCTTCAATGTGCTGCAAGATGCCACCGATATAGACATTCTTTCCATCAGAAACCGCATCAAGATCATACTCGAATGCATCTTCAAGAAACTGGTCTACAAGTACTGGAGCTTCAGGGGAGATGGTAACACCGGACTTCTCGAAGAAGTCTGCAAGACCCTGGTCATCGTATGCGATGAACATACTTCTTCCTCCAAGGACGAAGGAAGGGCGGAGCAGAACAGGGAAGCCAATCTCGTGCGAGCACTGGAATACTTCGCCTGGAGTTCCTGCCATCCTGTTTTCAGGCTGTCTGAGACCAAGCTTCTTTACCAGCGCAGAGAAAAGACCTCTATCTTCTGTTGCATCGATACCTTCAAGTGGTGTTCCAATGATGTTAGCACCCCATTCCTCAAGTTCTTTTGCCATGTTAAGAGGAGTCTGGCCACCAAGCTGTACGACTACATCCCTGGTTCCCTCCTTCTCCATGATTCCAATGACCTCTTCTGCTGTGAGAGGGGAGATATAGAGTCTATCTGAGGTGTTGAAATCTGTTGATACAGTCTCAGGGTTGCTGTTGACCATGATGGTTTTTCTTCCATTCTTTCTGAATGCAAGAGATGCAAGGGTACAGCAGGTGTCGAACTCAAGACCCTGACCAATTCTATTTGGACCAGATGCGAGGATTACGACAGCCTTCTCTCCGAGAGCTTCTCCCTCATCTTCTTCACCATAGGTGGTGTAGCAGTATGGTGTGAGAGCATCGAATTCACCTGCACAGGTATCGACGAAGTGGACAACTGGTTTCAGGTTGTTCTCTTCTCTCATGCGAGTAACTTCCTTGTATTCAAGGCCAGAGAGTTTTGCAATTCTCTTGTCAGACATACCAGCCTGTTTTGCTTTTTTGAGAAGGTCAACAGTGAGGTTTTCTTCAATTGCCTTATCAAGGTTTGCCTGTTCCACAAGCAGTGAGAGGAAGAAGCGGTCGAAGCCTGTGATGGAGGAAACCTCACCAAGGCATTCTGCTCCTTTCTCCTTTATGACGGTGTAGGCAGCCTGAAGGCGAAGAGGATGTGCACTTCTTAAAAGTGTTTCTATATCGTACTTGGCTCTGTTGAGGCCAACGAGACCTTCGAGCTTTCTTTCGCTTGCTCTGATACCCTTGTTGAGAGCTTCAAGTGCGTTTCTACCAAGAGCAAGTGCCTCGCCAACACTTCTCATCTGGGTGCCAAGGGCACTTGTTGGAAGTGGGAACTTTTCAAGTTCGAAACGTGGAACCTTTATGGCAGTGTAATCGAGAGCTGGCTCGAAACAGGATACAGACTGGCCAGTAATCTCATTCATGACCTCATCTAGTGTATAGCCTACAGCGAGCTTGGCTGAGCAGCGTGCGATCGGGAAACCTGTTGCCTTGGAAGCAAGAGCAGATGAACGAGAGACACGAGGGTTCATCTCGATGACAATCATTCTATCTGTGTCTGGCTGCATAGCAAACTGTACATTAGAACCGCCACAGTCAACTCCAACAGCTCTGAGAATATCGATAGAGGCAGTTCTCATTCTCTGGTACTGTCTATCACTCAGAGTCTGGATTGGAGCAATTGTGATACTGTCTCCAGTGTGTACGCCCATAGGATCTATATTTTCGATGGAACAGACAATGATTGCGTTGTCCTTGTTGTCTCTCATTACCTCCATCTCGAACTCCTTCCAGCCTATTAGGGACTCTTCGATAAGAGCTTCATGCGCTGGAGATATTTCAAGAGCTCTTTCAACAAGAGAAAGGTACTCTTCCTCTGTTTTTGCTATGGAGCTTCCCATTCCTCCGAGGGTGTAGGATGGGCGGATTATTATTGGAAGAGGAATTTCCTTGTGTGCTTCAATTGCATCTTTAACTGAGTGGACAATTGTACTCTTTGCACTTTCAAGGCCTACAGAGGTGACGATCTTCTTGAATTCGCCTCTGTCCTCAGCCTTCTTGATAGAGTCGATAGATGCACCAATTACTTTAACCCCGTACTTTTCTAGAATACCTTTCTGTTCAAGTTCCATGGTCAGGTTAAGACCAGTCTGGCCACCCATTGTAGAAAGGATGGCATCTGGACCCACCTGCTGGAATATCTTCTCTACATATTCGGTTGTGAGTGGTTCGAGGAAGATATGGTCAGCGATGCCAGGAGTTGTCATAACAGTTGCAGGGTTTGGATTGATGAGTGAAACCTCATAACCTTCTTCCTTGAGTGCCTTTACTGCCTGGTTTCCAGAGTAGTCGAATTCACATGCCTGTCCAATGATGATTGGGCCAGAACCGATAACTAGAATATGGTTAATGTCGTTTCTTCTTGGCATTATTCTACCTCCTCAAGGAACTTGTCGAAAATCCAGGTGGCGTCCTGAGGACCAGGAGCTGCTTCTGGGTGGAACTGAACACTTCTTACTTGCTTGTATGCATCGTAGAGACCTTCAACAGTGTTATCATTAGCATTTATGAACCAGAGATGTACGCTCTCTGGAAGGGTAGACATGTCACTCATGAAGCCATGGTTCTGGCTGGTGACGAATGTCTTTCCGGTGTCGAGATCCTTTACAGGATGGTTTCCACCGTGGTGACCATAGGTCATCTTGACTGTCTTTCCACCAAGAGCCCAGGTAATGAGCTGATGGCCAAGACAGATACCACATACAGGAATCTTTCCAATACACTTCTTGACCTCGGCTACAACGTTCTGAAGTAGAGCAGGGTCACCAGGACCGTTTGACAAGAAGAGCATGTCGTAGCTCTTATCAAGAACATCAAAGCTCTTGAAGTCAGGTGGAAGTAGGGTGATTGAAGCATTTCTTCTGTAGAAGTTTTCAATAATTGATCTCTTTACACCGAAATCTGCAAGTGCAATGTTATATTTTGGATTCTTTGGGGCTTCAATGAAGCCTTCACCAAGGGAAGGGTTCTCTGTAACTTTCTTTACGCTCACTCCATCAATGAGATCTCGTTCTGTGATAGAAGGGAAGGTGGAAAGCAAAGCCTTTGCTTCCTCTTCCTTTCCTTCCGGATAGATTACAGCATTCTGGCTTCCACATCTTCTGATGTGAAGTGTCAGTGCTCTAGTATCGATATCTGTGATTCCACATCGATTGTGCTTCTTCAAGAAGGACTCAAGACTCATTTTTCCTTCTGGAAGTGGTCCTTCGTAGAGCTTTTTTACAACAAGAGCCGTGGCATTGATACCACAGCTCTCGTTCCATTCTTCATCTACACCATAATTTCCAATCAATGGATAGGTCATGAGAACAATCTGTCCATTATAGGATGGGTCTGTGAGTATTTCGGGATAACCGGTCATACTGGTGTTAAATACCAGTTCACCACAGCAAATGCTGTCATTTCCAAATACTTTTCCCTCATAAAGGGATCCGTCTGACAGTAATAAGTAGCCTTTTTGCATAGTCTGGCAATACCTCGCTTGGGCAAATTAACAACACAATATCAAAAGGTATTATTTATTGCAACAACACTAGCTTATTTTTCTAAAATGCAACAACTTGAAACAAGTTATGCAACAAAAATAAAAGGTAGCTGTTTCCAGCTACCCAAGTGTAATTAAATTGTTGTGAGATACTCGATCGTATATATCGCCTGACAGAGATTTATGTACTCCTTTGCGATATCTATATCGTGCTTCTTCACCTTCAGCTCTGCCTTGAGAATATCGGTCTCACTGCCACTGCCATGCTTGAAGAGAATCTTCTTCTGCTCCAGCTTGTCAGAATCAACTTCCTTCTTCAGACCTAGGTAGTCGATCTGGCTGAGAGCTGTATCAACAGTTGAGAACATAGATGAGAGAGTTGTTCTTATCATGTTCTCAGCATCGCTTCTCTCAAGTTCGGCAAGAGCCATGTCGCTTTTTGATCTTGCAACCTCGTTGATCTTCTTTCCTCCATCAAAGATGGTAGTTTTCATACCGATGGAGAATGAGCCATAGAATTTGGCCTTTTCAAAGAAGTTGCTGTTGACTCCAGGAAGACCTGGGCCGGCATAGGTAACAGAAGCGGAGAGTGCAAAGTCTGGCTTCCAGTATAGGCCATTCTTGGCAACAGAATTCTTCTTCTCTGCTACATCTGACATTATAGAGAGCATTCTCAATGTGGAACGGGAAGGGGAGAGAGCTTCTGCTATCAAAGCTTCCCTGTCAGCACTTGCAATAGTTCTGTACTCCTCTTCATTTGGAGTGTATTCGATATCCTCTGCTTCAAGGTCGATCTTACCTGTTATGGTTCTCAGTCCTTCAAGGACGCTATCAAGCTGAGCCTGTGCCTGGTTGATACCAACCTTGACTTCGAGAGCGTCAATCCTTGCGGATTTGACATCGAGCTCCACCATCATTCCGTTTTTGTAAGCTTCTTCAGAGAGCTCAACAAGTCTGGCTGCGACCTTGTCCTCTTCCTCCAAAGTCTTTATGAGATTCTGGAGGTAGTAGATAGAATCGAGACGAGTCTTTAGCTCAACAACAGCTTTGCTCTGGGCATCAGTTTCCTGAAGCTGTCTTACAAGTCTTACATCCTTGTAGATCTTTTCTGCAGTAGCAAGCTTGCCCCAAGTAAAGAGAGGCTGTGTAAGGGAAACTTGCGCCATCACAAAGTTAGGCTTGACTTCCTTGAGAAGAGGGTTGGAAGTTGTACCATATTTAGTGTTGATGTAGTTCATCAACTGATCGAAGGATGAATATGAAGTAAGAGAAGGCACGATTGTGTTTTTGTAATAATTCAATACATCGCCAAGAACATTTACTGCATTTTCGCTGACATCTTTCAGATATATCTTCTCATATGGGTTATAGACTGAATGGGATACACCTGCAGCGAAATTAATCTGTGGACCTCTATTTGCTCTTGCATCCTTAACATCCAAATCTGCCTTTCTCGTCTCCTGCTGAGCCTTCAAAAGAGTAGGGTTTGAGCGAAGCATGCTGTCAAGCAATGTTTCATAGGTTTCTCCTGCAAAGAGAAGTCCCATAGACAGGAGGAGTGTTGAAATAATTAGAACTACCTTTTTCATCCGTTTATCCTCCTTGCTTTTTCCTTATAGATTCTCTTTAGATGAGATCTTTCAAGTATGTAGTAAAGTACAGGCATTACGAACAGGGATATGACTGTTGTAGCCAAAAGGCCACCTGCGATTGCCTGTCCCATAGGAGCATACATCTCTGCACCCTCACCTTTTCCGATAGCCATTGGGACTACACCGAACATAGTTGTCAGAGAGGTCATCAAGATAGACTTGAGACGGCTCTGACAGGATTCAACGATAGAATCATTGAGGATGTCAGTATCTTCTTCAAGGCTTCTTCTTCCTTCTGGAAGATTATCGGCATCGACAATTTCTCCTCTCTTTCTCAAAACCTCACCCTGCTTGATTCCAACTGTCAAATTGAATCGGTCGATGAGGATAATACCATTGTTTACCGCAGTACCGATAAGGGAGACGATACCGAGGGCTGAGAGAATATTGATTGTGCTACCAAAGGCAAGCAGGCCAATTGCAACACCAATCAGACAGAATGGGATTGTGACGAGGATCAAGAGAGGCTGATTGAAGCGCTCGAACTGATAGACCATGACTGTATATACAAGGAATACAGCTATAGCCATTGCAGTAACGAAGAGAGGGATTGTATCCTCGATGAGCTTCATCATACCACCAGCACTTTCTGTGATTCCAGGAGCAAGAGGATTCTCTGCCATATATGCTCTGAAGCGGGAGTTGATCTTCGTTGTATCTGTTGTAGATGTTGAACAGTTTATAGTTATCGTGTTCGCTCTATCAGTGTGGTTGATCTGAGAGACTGCATTCTTTACTTCAAGATCACTGACAGCATCGTAGGAAACAACTGAACCAGACTGGCTGACAATCTTCAAATTGGACAAAGTTGTCTCGTCAAATGGCTTGTCTGTTACATCAGATTTGAGCCTTATATTGTATCTATCACCGTATTCATCGGTGTAGATTCCAGTATCAACACCATTGAAGACGACTGCAGAGGTCATGCCTGCCTCATAAGCTGTCAAGCCGATAGAAGAAAGGTAATCATTAGAGGTCTTTACGATTGCCTGATACTTATCGAAAGATGTATCCATTGTGACATTCATGACCATTGGGTCATTCTCTAGATACTCCTTGATCCTGCAAGCTTCACTATAGAGGGTGTTCATGTCTGAACCGGTCAAGGTAAGACCATAGCCACCACCACCAGAGATGAAAGCGATAAGGTTATCAAAACCACCGTTATCAACAGAGACCTTTGCATCAGGAACTCTTTCATCGACAATCTTCTTCATCTGAAGAATGTAGGTATGGATATCGGTGCTTCTTTCTTCCTTGTTTTCAAGAACGATTCTTACATAGCCCTTGTTATCACTGTTTGTAATCTGTACACCACTACCAATCTTGCCTGTGACTGTGAGGGTAGTCTTTGTATCTGGAATATTCTCCCATACGAGCTTTTCGATTTCATCAAGTTTGGCCTCAGTCATCTCCTTTGTATATGAAACTGGGAACTCTGCGTTGATGTAGAAATCGTTGATATCAGCAGAAGGGATGAAGGAAAGGCCAAGCTGTGTAACTGCCCAGCCAGATACGACCAGGATTACTATGGACATTATAATAATGAACTTTCTGTTCTTGAGAACCCATCGTACAGAACCACCATAAGCTTTGGTAAGTACCTCCATGAAATCATCGAGGATGTTCTTCTTGTGCTCTTTTCTTTCCTCTGTGAGGAACACTTTCAAAAGACAAGGAATTACGACGATAGCAGAAATGCAGCTACCAGTGAGTGCTAGGATGAAGGCAATGGAGAGGTCTCTGAGTGCCTGACCAACAATACCAGTAATTCTAAGAATTGGAAGGAATACGACGATTGTGGTGAGAGCAGAGCCCAGGATTGACATACTGACGTTGTCTCCTGCATTGTAGATACTCTCATTTACCGAGTATTTGTATTTATTCCCATCCTTTTCCATATAGTTTCTGTTGACCTGTTCGAGCATAACGATCGAACCATCAACGATACTTCCTAGGGCAATTACTATACCTGCCGTCGACAGAAGGCTGATACTTATGTTCATCACCTTCATTCCAACAAATGTAAACCAGATGGAAAGAGGTAGAGAAAGTGCAATTACCATTGTGGACTTTAAGTCTGCAAGAACGACAAAGATGATGAGAATAGCGATGATAATTGCAGATACACCGGTGTTGATAACACTGGCAATTGCTCTGAGTACTATTCTTGAGTCATCAGCAACAATGTTGAAGTGTACAGAACCATGCTTGTTCAGCTCCTCCTGTTCGAGGACCTTCTTGATTGCATTATTGATCTTTACTGTATTTCCATCCTCTCTCTTTGTGATGTTGATGGCTACAATCTTCTTGCCTTCCTTCTTTGCAATGAGTTCAGGTTCTGGATTGACCATAGTGACATCTGCAACATCCTCAAGACGGATGATGGTACCATTCTGCTGGCCAACCGTTAGATTCTTGATAGTGTCAATGCTTTCGTAATCGGCCTCAAATCTAATTGAGGTATTCTTGTCACGGTATTCGCCTGTGCCAAGAGGCATGTTTTTCTTGCCATACTGTAGAAGCTGATAGATCTGAAGAGGGGAGATCTCCTTTGCTAGGAGGTCTTCTGTTCTCATCTTTACTTCAATTTGATTGTTTTCAAGGCCGATGATCTCAAAGTCTGCAACGCCATCAATCTTTGTGATATTTGGCTTGAGAGTGTTCTCAAGATAGTCGTGAAGACCATCATTGTCATTACCGTATTCGATAGTGAATGTCATGATAGGAAGCATGGAAGCACCACCTACGACAGCCTTAGGAGTTCCTTGAATACTATCTGGAAGATCCTCGATCATCTCGTTTATACGGTTTCTGACTTCGTCTATCTGGTCATAAACATCTACACCATCCTGATATTTGATGGTGATAACGCCGTAGCTTTCACTCGACGACGAATCCATTGATTTGAAATTTGGTAGTGTGACGAAGTTATCCTCCATCACTTTGATTACATCCTTTTCTACCTCTTCTGCACTTGCACCTGGATAGATTGTAATAACAAATATCTGTGGAAGTGACATGTTTGGCATGAACTCAAGGTTTGAGGTAATGATTGCAGCAAGACCAAAAACAATGAGGACAACAACTGCCATGAGTACATAGACAGGATGTCTTACTGAAAACTTAGAGACTTCCATTTAATCCTCCAGAATAGATACACTTTCGCCGTCAAGGACAGTGTTCTGACCGTCAACTATGAAGAGCGAATTCTCATATCCCTTAGGAACGAGGAAGTATTCGTTGTTTTCAAATTCAATATTTTCATTAATATATAGAGCTTTTCCATCTACAACTGCATACATGGAACCTTCTGGCTTTCTTAGCTTCTGTGGAAGGATGTAAGAGTTCTCGAGCTTGTCATAGACGATGGAAGCCTTGATGTACATGCCAGGTCTGAAGAGCTCTGGGTTGTCGATGCCAAGCTTTAGAGCAAAAGTCTTGCTCTTGCCATCGATATATGGAGCTACTGAGATGATATGTGCTGTAGAAGTTGCACCATCGGTTGGCCTTGTAATGGTTATTTCCATCTCTCTTTTTTCTTCGTTGAAGAGTGCGAAGTATTTCTCAGGAATCTGAAGGTTGACTTCAAGCTTGTCGAGGTCGGCGATAACAGCCATTGGAGCAGTGTTTGTTGCAATATCCCCCTTGTGCTTCATGTTTTTTAGTACTGTTCCGCTAACTGGTGCTTTTACCTCAGAGTAGGAGAGCTGAAGCTCTGCAAGTTCTAGCTGTGCCTTGCTGGCATCTCTCTGTGCTGTGAGTGTGTCAAGTTCCTGATCTGTTGCTGCCCCGATCTTATTGAGCTCGGAAACTCTCTTGTATGAGCTTTCGTATGCTAGGTATGCAGCCTTTGCCTGTGCAAGCTGGCTCTTGAAGACCTCATCATCAATCTTTGCAAGTACCTGATCTTTTTCTACCTTGCTTCCTTCTTCGATGAAATAGTCAAGAAGTGTGCCCTGTACAAGTGGAACTACAGGAATCATAGCATCTGCCTCTACGTGGCCTGAAAAGACAATACTCTTTTCAATTGTGCCAATTTCAGGCTTTGTAACCCTTACAGGGGTCATTGGTGCTTCATAGGTCGGCAATGTCTTTGAATGGAAGAAAACATGCAGACCAAAGACAGCTAAGCATAGAATTGCAATAGCTACGACGTATCTTATAAGTCTCAATGGATATATTTGTTTCATAATAAAAATATAGAAAAATAGGGGTTAAAAGTGTATCAACACACAGTTCAAAAAATGAATAAAATCAAACAAAAATATGGGGTACTGTTTGATTTTTAAAAAAGGGACCAAAAACGAATATTTGTTAACAAAAAAAATGTTATTTACTGAGACATTATATGTCCTGATTGCCGCATTATTTTTAATTTATTCGCGGAGGTAGATATGTCTAGAGAAGCATGCAAAAGGACAAGAAATGTGCTTTCCAGAGGGGATAGAAGGTATTTTGAGGATACTAGGGGGTGCCTTCTTGAAACTCAGGATGGTAGGCGAGGCTATGTCTCTCTTATGGACGCGCTTGTAAATGATTTTGTCATAAGAGATGTCAAGACTGGGAAAATTGTAAATGTTTACACATCGCTTGAACGTCTCATAGAAGGGGGATGGAGAACAAGAGAGCTGTAAAATAAGAGGAGGGATGATTTTACCATCCCTCCCTGTTTGTCAGAGTGTCAGGAAAGCCCTGTAGCACTCATATGCAGAATTGATATCTTCTATGCTGGTAATTTCAAATGGTGCATGCATTGAAAGTACTGCAACACCGCAGTCTATTACGTCCATGCCATACCAGGAGCAGTACTTTGCAATTGTACCGCCGCCTCCGATATCGACCTTTGCCATTTCAGCCATCTGGAACTTGACCTTGTTCTTGTCCATTAC
>JAILRW010000034.1 GCA_024698005.1 Sphaerochaetaceae bacterium
CTCACCCGTCCGCCGCTCTAGGGTCCCGGAGGACCTTGCCGCTCGACTTGCATGCTTAAAACGCGCCGCCAGCGTTCGTTCTGAGCCAGGATCAAACTCTCCGTTATCAGAAACCTGGGAGCAAGCTCCCAGAACAATTCCTTACTTAAGTTTTACCTGCAACCCGCAAACGAACCGGCTTCTTTTCATCTACCGTTCGTATTTTTGAATTGACAGAAGCTCTCGCTTCTTTATCTATCTTCTCTTCCCTTCGCTAATATATCTGTCAAAAAACTTTATTTTACATCATACGATTTCGTCGTAGTGCTCCATTAACTTAGCAAATCCCAACTAACTTTGTCAACAACATTTTTAGCTTTTTTCGCAATAATTTTTTATCTTCTTTAAAGCAATAGAGATATTACTTCTTCAAACCCTTTTCCACCGTAAAAATTCGAAATGTATGTAGGTAGAACGTCAAATGATTCTCTATTATCCTCAACACTTTTCATTCCAATCGATAAAGAGAAGAAGGAGAAGGCTTCTTCATCATTTTTTGCATCTCCTAAATAGATGCTCTCCTCCTTGAGTCTTGCTTCATCAATTCCTTCTCTTTTAAAAAAGGCAATAAGGCCATTTACCTTTGAGTAATCACCAAACCAGATATTTAAATGAATTGATGAAGAGGCATAATGAGCACCCATCTCATCTGCTAACTCTTTAATCTCTTCAAGCTTCTCCTTTGGGGTATTCTTTAAATCGACTGCAATGTCAAACACTCTTGCGTATTGATCTGAAGAGAGGTACTCCTTCTCGATCATCGACAAAAGCTTTGCTCTTTTTTTGATATCCTCATCTGTTATAGCAGGGTTCTTAAGATATTTGACCTGGTCACACTCATCCTTGTATATGAGAAGGGCTCCAGATTCTGCAATAACCCTATAAACTGGCCACTGCCTGAGATAGACCTCGCACCAGCCGGCAGAACCTCCTGAGACCAGGATTATCCTGTACCCTTTCTTTTCTGCCTCTTCCATTTTATTTAGAGTCGTTGACAACAGCCTTGAAGAGCTTGTTATCGTGTCATCGACATCGCTTACTATATACTTTATTTTTTCTAGATTTATACACGAAAGGCCCTCCAACGGAGAGCCTTTTGCTATGTTCTTCATCTCTGTCATCTTGTCATTCCAGAAAGAGCCTTACTATCAATAATTGCCTTGAGATATGTTGTAAAGCTCAGGAAGGAGAATAAAGCAGCAAGAGAGAAGAATACAAAAAGACCTGTTCTGTAATTAGATTCCCAAGAACCTGGTGCAAAACGGCTAGCTACGACATAAATAAGTGAAAGTACACTTGTAAGTGCATAGAAGCAGGTCTTGAGCTTGCCCCAAATATTTGCAGCAACAGCCTTGCCCTTTCCCATCATGAGCATTCTCAAGAAGGAGATACTGAACTCTCTCCAGAGGATGATCAACAAAGCGAATGCTGGCATTATTCCCATGCCATAGAAACAGACAAAATATGTGAGGTGTGAAAGACAGTCTGCGAATGGATCCATTACCTTTCCAAGGTCGGTTACAAGATTATACTTCCTTGCAATCTTGCCATCGAGCAGGTCGGAGAGCTCTGCTATCGCATAGGAGATGAACATCAAGATAGCTGAAACAGTCTCGAAAGCTGGACCAAACCACTCTGGAAGCGAGAATGATATGAAGAATACTGGGATCATTATCAAACGCAGTACAGTTAATTTATTAGGTAGATTCATTATTTTATCCTTAAATAGACTCTAGTTCTTGAATCTTTAAACGTCAATAGAAAGAGCTGATAACCTTTCTTCAACTCTCTTTACCAAGCTTTCAGAGACGCTAGCGCCTGCTGTGATGCCAACATTCTCAAAACTTGCCATTTCCTTAGTGACAGACTCTGGGCCGGAAACCATATAGGCGTGGGGGACCAAAGAAGAAGCGAGGCAGAAAAGCGCTTTGGAGTTTGCACTGTTCTCATCACCTACAACAACAATCATTTCAACCAACTTGCTGAGAGCTTCTACAGCGGCACGTCTATCTATACTTGCGTGGCAGATTCCACTTCCAGCAAAGTGGAGGATACACCCCTTCTCTTCAAGCATCTTCGTGTACGCAGATAGTTTTTCATAAGAAAATGTTGTTTGAACAATTGCGGTATATTCGCCTTTCTCAATGCTATCTATGTCACTTTCGCTCTCTACTGCATAGCAAGGTTTTTCTGCGTACCCAGCTATGCCAACTGCTTCATCATGATCCTTCTTGCAGAAGAGGATAATTGGGAACTCTGCCTCTCTAGCAGCAATCTGGTTTTTCTTCACAATTGGACAAGTTCCATCGATAACATCAAAACCATTGTTTCTGAACTTTTCTTCAATTTCAGGTCTCACTCCGTGGGCCCTGATAAGCAAACGACCCTTCTCCACTTCGTCGTTTGCTCTTATTACCTTGAGGCCTCTATCGGAAAACTCCTTTACCAAGGTTTCGTTATGAACAATCTCACCAAGAGAATAGATAGGGCCAGATGAGGATCTAATCAACTCCATTGCAAGTTTGATGGTGTTCTTCACACCAAAACAGAACCCCATTGTCTTGGCCCTAGTTATTGTCATACGTATGCATCTCCAATATGGTAACTTGTTGTTTCCTTCTTCTTCTTTACCTTATCAATAGCATCAAAGCGATGGAAGAAGTAAAGCAGAGCTGGCGCAATAAAGTTAGAAGAGTAAGCACCGACAAGAACACCCCAGATAAGGTTGATAGCAAAGAGACGGATAGCTCCTGTTGAGAAGATTGCAAGTGGAACAACGGCAAAGAGTGTTGTAACACTTGTGATTATCGTTCTTGTAAAGCTATCGCGAACAGACTTGGCAATTACCTCATCGACAGGAAGACGATTCTTCTTGTCCAGAATATTCTCTCTGACTCGGTCAAAGATAACGATTGTTGCGTTCAGTGAGTATCCGATTATGGTAAGCACGGCAGCAACTGTTGTACTGGAAACCTCCAGGCGGAAAATTGCAATGAAAGCAAGCATCATGAAGATATCATGAAGGAGAGCAATTACAGAAGAAAGCGCATATGAAAGATGGAATCTGAATGATATGTAGATCAGAATCAGAACCATTACTACCAATATCGCCTTGATAGAAGTTGTAAAGAGTGTTGAGGAGAATTTAGGACCTACAAAATCACTCTGCAGGATAACAATCTCTTCCTTGTCGAAAGCCTTTTCAAGGAGAGTGGAAACTTCCATTTCTGTACTCTTCTGACTTCCATCTTCGCTTGCGCGAAGCTTGATCTGGAAGATGGACTCACCACTTTCCCCGAGAGTCTGAACGTTGACACTCTTGAGAGAGGAAAGAGCTTCTCTGATTTCACTGATTGTTACAACCTTCTGGCTTGAGGAGAAGTTGATTCCCTGCTTGGTCAA
>JAILRW010000109.1 GCA_024698005.1 Sphaerochaetaceae bacterium
TCAGGGTTTCCGCCAAAGAAACGGCTGTTGACAATCCTCGTGTCTGTAGTGAGACATCTTACACCAGTTCTAGAGGAAAGAGATGTGAATGGTTCATTGAATGCCAGGTGACCATCTACACCAATTCCACCCATGAAAAGATCTATACCACCATAGGATGCAATCTTTTCTTCATATCTTCTGCACTCCCCTTCTGGATCGTCAGTCATACCATTGAGAATGTTGATATTCTCCTTCTTCATATCAACTAGATGATTGAAGAAATTATCATGCATGAAGTACCAGTAACTCTGATCATGGGTCTTTTCTAACCCGAGGTACTCATCCATGTTGAAAGTAACCACATTACTGAAAGAAACCTTTCCTTCCCTGTTGAGTCTGATAAGCTCCTTGTAAACACCGATTGGGGATGATCCAGTGGGAAGACCAAGTACAAATGGTCTTTCTTCCTTGTGGCCATTAATTTTTTCTGCTATGTACGCAGCGGCCCAAGCACTCATCTTTTCGTAATTGTCCTGTATTACGACTCTCATGCTAAACTCCTAAAAATATAAATGTCATTCAACAATGAGAGAACCTCTGTTACAGTGCTGATTCTGCTTTTTAAATCCCCTCTTCGACCTGTTGTGGACCGTGATGGCATCCGCCGAGTATTTCGATAACCATCATCCTCGTCAATCTTCCGATCCAGGCGCTAGCACTTATCCATTTCCTCAAATAGATTAAAATCGCTTTAAACAAATGATAATAGAGAGTTTGAAAGAAAAGCAATATCACATAACAAAATAACACCCCACTAAAATATAGCAGGGTGTTACTTGGTATTGTGTTAGGTAATCTTATTTGATGACTCTTTCAGTCTCGCCATCAAAGAGATAGATGCTCTCAGTTGGGATAGAGTAGACAATTTCTGTATCCATCTCTGGAGTATCATGTGGATCGATCTTGAGGATGTTCTTTACACCCTGAATATCGACGTATACGTTGGTGTTATCACCGAGGAGCTCAGTGAGCTCAACAGTTGCTGTGATCTGCTGGAGACCAGCAACAGCACCAAGAACTACAGATTCAGGTCTGTAACCAAATACAACTTCCTTACCTTCATAAGCCTTGAGCTGCTTCTCATTAAGCTTAACAGAAAGGTCGATTGCATTCTTGCCAATTGCGAGCTTACCACTCTTTACAACTCCTCTTGAGAAGTTCATAGGTGGTTCGCCAATGAAGCCTGCAACGAAGACATTGACTGGGTTGAAGTAAAGTTCGTATGGGGAACCTACCTGCTGAATGTAGCCTTCCTTCATAACGACAATTCTGTCAGCCATTGTCATAGCTTCGGTCTGGTCATGTGTTACGTAGATTGTAGAAGCACCAGTTCTCTGATGAATCTGTGTAATCTCGGAACGCATGGTTACACGCTGCTTAGCGTCAAGGTTGGAAAGTGGCTCGTCCATAAGGAAGATACCTACCTTACGAATGAGAGCACGTCCTACTGCAACACGCTGTCTCTGTCCACCGGAAAGAGCTCTTGGGAGTCTTTCAAGATATTCGGTAAGACCAAGAATCTTAGCAACATCATTTACTTTCTGTTCGATGACCTCTTCATCGACTCCCTGCAGAGTGAGACCAAAAGCGAGGTTATCGTATACCGTCATCTGCGGATACAAGGCATAGCTCTGGAAGACCATTGCTATTCCTCTCTCACGAGGTCCCTTCTCATTAACGCGCACTCCGTCAATCAGGAAGTCGCCATTACTGATGTCTTCGAGGCCAGCGATCATACGCAGAGTTGTGGACTTACCACAACCAGATGGACCAACGAATACAATGAATTCGCCCTTCTCGATCTCCAGATTGAAATTATGCACTGCATGGAATCCATTAGGATAGATCTTGTTTATGTCTTTCAATGTCAGATATGCCATTTCAAACCTCTCCTTGCACTTTCATCTTTGCATCATCCAGTATTCTAGCCAGTAGCATCTTCAGTCCTATAAAGAGCATGTCATAGCCCATATAGAAAACACCAAACATTACTGGTTCGACCCCGAGTGGGACCTGATCGGTCTGATTCAGGATACCGTTGACTGCTTTGTTTATTCCATAATATGTCAACCATACACACGCCATCAGGAAGATGGAGTAGATGACGTTCAGGAAAAGGCCCAGCATGCCCTTGCTTTTTACCATCATCCACTTATTATTCGCGGTAGAAACTACCTCGATATAACGTAGTACGTTGTTCGTCAGAATGTCCGTAACAAAACCCATTGCTATGGCTGTTATGAACACCAGGTCCAATACCGATGGGATATATAATCCCAACCCCCACAGGAAGAAGTAGCAGCAAGCACCAGCGAACCAGAACTTTGTGAAAATAACCTTTGATATCGTTGGGATATAAAGTCTGTTTCCACTGGAGTACTTTCTAAGCTCAGCTTCTGTTACTGGCTCAGCGTTCTCCTTGGAGGCAGAGATCAAATCGTCTACAGCTTTGGTATTGAGCTTATAGTGATTGACCTCTTTCTCCTGCTGCTCTTTTCCCTTTTTCTTAGTCGTGCTCAATCTCGATTGCTTCCATCTTTCCGTATCCATCAACATCGATATTGGTGTTGATCTTCTTCAAGAGCTTGCTATAGACAGGAAGAAGTGCAGTCAAAACAATTGATACAATCAAAAGAACAATATGTGTAGAGAGAACAGATGCTGCTTCTGCGATGTAAGCAGTGCTCGAAGTTACAGCAATTGGATTGACTGGATCAAATACAGCTGCGTAGATCAAACCACGATACTGGATATCAGCAAAGATTACGAATGCTACCAAGACCAGCATGAGGATCAACATTGGCTTGTTGACCTTTTTGCGGTGAGGGAATGCATTGATGAATGCAACCAGAGAAAGCATTGAGAACAACATAGTGATAAATCCATAGATACCCATACCAGGTCCCTGGATCTTTGCTGTTGTGTTCGAAATGCAGCTCAGGTTGAAACTATAATAGATAAAGCTCACCAGGAATGCACACATAGGGATACGTGGTGTATTCCTCTTGAGGGAAACGATAAACTTTCTAAATCCTTCCTTAAAGTTAACTTTAGCCATCACTTATCCTCCTCTTTGATGGAGTTTGTGGTCTCCTTATCAAAGAAATGCATGCGGTTGATAGAAACCTTTGCAATATCGCCAGCCTTGTAGTTGCACCAGCCGCGAAGCTTACATGTGATTCTATCGAACTTTGTATTTCCATCAAAGATATGACCGTGAACGAGAGTATTCATACCCAAGTTCTCGTTGCTTGTTACCTTTACAGGAATATCGGTTCCTTCAACCAGGTTTTCAGGTCTTACGCCAAGGATGATCTCCTTGCCGACATAAGCCTTGAGAGTCTTCTGCTGCACTTCATTGAGTGGTACCTTGAATCCCTTACCCTCGAGATGGTCGCCCTTTACGGTGACATCGAAGAGGTTCATTGGAGGAAGGCCAATGAAGGATGCAACGAAAACGTTAGCTGGATGATCATAAAGCTCAAGTGGAGTACCAACCTGCTGAACATGACCCATGGACATACATACGATTCTGTCTGCAAGAGTCAAAGCTTCTGTCTGGTCGTGGGTTACATAGAGCATGGTTGCATTCAATCTCTTGTGGAGAAGAAGGATCTCACGTCTTGTAGAACCTCTGAGCTTAGCGTCAAGGTTAGAAAGTGGTTCATCGAAAAGGAAGACCTTAGGTGTTCTTACGATGGTTCTACCCATAGCTACACGCTGTCTCTGGCCACCAGAAAGCTGATTAGGCTTCTTGTTGAGCTGAGTTGTCAAATTAAGGATATCAGCTGCAGCCAATACCTTCTTATGAATGACATTAGGATCCTCACCTCTGAGTGTGAGAGAAAATGCCATGTTTTCATAGATGGTCATATGGCCATACAGAGCATAGTTCTGGAAAACCATTGCCATATCTCTGTCCTTAGCTGGAACCTGTGTAATGTCTCTACCATCAAGAATGAGATGTCCATTAGAAATATCTTCAAGACCAGCAACCATTCTGAGAGTTGTTGACTTTCCACAACCGGAAGGACCAACGAGTACGATGAGCTCGCCGTCCTTGACATCGAGGTTGAAGTCGTGGACTGCCTTGACATTACCGTCATAAATTTTTTCGATATGCTCTAATTTCAGATTAGCCATCAGTCTCTCCTCTTTTCTTCACCGAGTGTTGCTTCATATGCCTTGAGGGTACGGCTAAGCTTGACGCCCTTAAGAGCACCAAGAACTGCACATACACCTGAAATTACCAAGTAGATAACACATCTGAAATACTGGCTATCATACATTACCTGGCGTTCGACATTAGCAATAACAACGTAAGCATTGTGTGCCTGAGTTGGGATAATAAAGATTCTGACGAACTGAATTAAACCCAATACAAGAAGGAACCAACAATACTTCTCGTGATATTGCTTTACCTCTTCAGAACAAAGAAATGCAGCAAGCAGGTACAAAAGGTTAAATACAATAGATCCGCCAATAAGAATGTTGTAGTAATAGTTACTTACATCAGACTTATAGATATTAACAAAGTAGAACACGTTGAACAAAATGGTCAAAAGCGCCATGTTTGCAGAGAACTTGTTCTTAATATATCTCATGCGGTCAACAGCAATCTGTGGATCAGTTTCCTTTTTCATGCGACCTCCTTACCTTCCTCGATGAGTCTCTGCTCTTCCTTCATGAGACAGATCTTCCAATATACGTTGAATATAAGAAGACCAGCTGCAATAAGAGCAAGACCGAAGACAGCATAGTGGATATCAAACCAGAAGGTTGACTCTGTGTAAGCAGACTTGAACATATCGGAGAACTCTTTAAGAGCTGCGAAGTCTACCTGTAGCCAAAGTGCCTTATAAGCCTGAATCTGCATATGTGCCCAAACTACTAAAAAGATATCAAAAGCACTGAACAAACCAACGGAAATATAATTTGCGATGTAATATCTCCTACGCTTGTCAGTATTCACGATGAAGAGGAGACATGCTAGCAAGATTAATACAATAGATCTAGACAGGAATGCTCTATTGAAATCCTGCATATAGTAATAAACCTGCGACCCTTCAACCATAGTGCTACTGAGATCAGATGGATCCATAATAGTAGAGAACAGACAATCATAAAGATCAGTCATGATTCCCAAAGAATATATAAAGACCACAACGCTGGCTGCTAATGCGATAAGACAGAAAATCTTCTGAAGCTTCATCTGTTTTCTGTACATAACTCCTCCTAAACAATACCAAGGTAACCGTGCAGGGGTTTATACCCCCGCACAGCTTTCAAAATTAAAGAGTGCTAAAGAACTTCAAGACACGCTTCCACTGACCCTGCTTGAGCATCAGATACTGAGCACCGCCCCATTCCTTAGTAACCTTGTTAACCATATCCTCTGCGGAACCTACGCCATCAATTGTGTAGCCCTTCTGGATCTGATCAACCATAATGTTGAACTTCTTCTTAGCTGTACCAAACTGAGAAATAAGCTCTGTGTAATCGTTGATAGTCTTTGTTTCAACTGTTGTAGTTGGCAATGTTGTAGGAACAGATGTGTACCACATGTTCTTTTCGATTGCCAATGCTGGATGCTTGATTGTACCAAGACCGATAGCAGTAGAGATATAACCTGCACCTTCCATACCAATTTCGTGTGTGCACTGGAACTCGAATGCCTGACTCTTTGCGAATGAGAGAGTGGAACCGAGATACTGGCGAGCGAAGTTGGTGTAGTTACCCTTTGTGAGCTTCCACATGAGGTCCTTGGTGATATCAGCAACAACTGGCATTTCCTTGCCGTTGAAGATGAATGTCTCGTAAGAACCATCAGCCTTAGTCTTGATGAATTCATCTGGACCATAGCTCATGAGGATCTGACCTTCTTCACTGTAAGCGAAGTCGATGAGCTTGAGAGCTGCATTGAGCTTGTTAGGATCCTTTCCAGCACCCTCAACTGTGATTGCCCATGCATCAGTCTTTACAGATCTCCAGGATTCGGTGAATCTCATGTAGACACCATTTGGATCAGTACCATCATACCAGTGAGCTACTGGAACCATACAAGCCATGTACTTCTCACCCTTTTCAATGTCAAGCTTTGTAACATTGAGGATGGTCTGTGTCTGGTTATAGTCATAGCTCATGACACCAATGTCGTTCTCAAGCATTGTGCCAGAGTTCTCATTGGAGCTGTCGAGGTAAGACTTAGCGATGAGTCCTTCTTCTGCCATAGAGATAACTCTTTCGAGTGTCTTATAAGTTTCAACTTCCTGGCGAGCATCGTGGAGCTTACCGTCTGAATCGAAGAACAACCACTCCTGTCTGGATTCCATACCACGAACACCAAAGAGAGTACCGATGAATCTGGTGAGGTCAACCTGTCTCTGGAGGTTGGAATCTTCTCTTGAGAAGTAACCCATCATTGTATCGGTTCCGTTGAGGGCGTAAGAGTTAGCAACAGCACATCTGAGGAGAGCTACGAGTTCATCAGCATCCCATGCTGCATCCTGACCGATGAAGAGGTTGGATCTCTTTGTACCATAGTGTCCATCATAAGCCTTATCAATATATTCTCTGAACATGTTAACAGCTGTAACACCGTCGAGAGATCCCTTAGCAAGAGCTTCGTTCATGTTAGCAACAATGTTACCAGCCTTGTCGTAGTCCTTTGTAAGCTTGAAAACGCCTGAACCGTCAGCCTTAACTGTATCGATTGTAACCTTACCGCTTGTTGGCATGTATGGCTCGTAAGATGCTGGCATGAGATCCTTGCACTTGTCTGCAGTGAATGGGCCTTCACCATCGAGGAGCTTAGCAACGAAGTCTGCTCTCATGAGAGGCATTCTTTCGATATCGTTTACACCGTCGAAGTAAGGTGAGAAGTAGATAGCACCTGTATTTGTGTTACCAGTGATAGAAAGTCTAACGATTGGGTTAGCCTCGAGGTATGCCTTGAAGTTAGGCATCTGGTCGAGGTGCTCTGCAATGTTAACAAAGCTACCAGCTTCGCCGTACTCGTTAAGAGCAGAAGCGTTACCAGAAACCATATCAACGTCGCCAAGTCTCTCTGCCCAATACTTGAGCTCATTGGTAGCACTGTTGCCCTGGTACTTGTCTTCGAACTTAACGTGAAGTCTCTTTTCAACCTCTACCCAAGTTGGCTTGAGGTCGCCTGCGTGGTAAGTTACACCAGCAAGTTCAATACCCTGACCTGCAACGTCAGCGTCGAATGAGATACCGGTCTTCTTACTATTGTAACCAGTAGCCATTCTAAGAACAGTGCCATCAGCATACTTAAGCTCTTCAACAGCCTTAGCTGGAGCAGCTTCAGCAGCCTTAGCTGGAGCAGCAGCCTGAGTTGTAGTAGTTGTTGTTGTAGCAGCAGGAGCTGCTGGAGTTTCAGCAACAGCAATCTTACCAGCTGACTTGCCACAACCGACAAATGCGATGAGTGTAAAAGCTACAATCAAAGCCAAAACGATTGTTTTCTTCATTTTTTCCTCCGTTTATATTCCTCAAATCCAAATTAGATTCATAAGAACTTTATTAATATAAGTTATATATACATACAACTGTTGTAGAATGCGATTATTCCTTTACACCACCCATGTTGACACCCTTAGCGAAGTACTTCTGGATGAATGGATAGATGATAAGAATAGGTACAATTGAACATACGATCAAAGCGTAGATGACAGAGTCAGAAGCGTAGACTTCGTTCCAACCAGCCATAGCCTCGGCATCGGTGTACTCCTCAAGCAAAAGTCTGATGAAAACCATCAATGGGTGCTCGTTGGAGTTACTGATCATCTGGCGAGCCCAGAAGTATCCGTTCCAACGGGAGATTCCGAAGAAGAGAGCAACTGTTGCAATTGTTGATTTACTCATTGGTATATATACCTGAGAGAGTACCTGGAATTCAGTAGCGCCATCGACGATAGCTGCTTCCTCAATTTCGGAAGGTACGTTCTCAAAAGCATTTCTGAGAAGGATGACGTTCATTGCAGCCATACCCATGGCAATAACAACGAGCCACTTATCGTCTGTAATACCAATTCCATTGAATACTGTTTTGGTGCTCAAGTAGTTCAAGTACTGAGGTACGATACCTGCGCTGAACCACATTGTGAAAACCAGGAAGAAGTTGAAGAACTTTCTGAAAAGAAGTCTCTTCTTGGAAAGAGCGTAAGCACCGAGGATGGAGTAGACAAGAGCCCAAATTGTACCATACAAGGTGATGAACAATGTGTTGGAGTAGGAGTTCCAGAACATGTTGTTGCTGAACATCTTCTTAAATGCTGCAAACTGAATCTGCTTAGGGAAGAGAACAACCTGTGAATATTCAACAGCAGATCTTCCACTGATAGCAGCAGAAATAGCATATACGAATGGATACAGACACATGATAGAGAACATGGTCAAGAACAAGTAACTGATAATCTTAAAGATAAGTTCTGATATTTCAAGTTTTCTTTTCATCTGCTGGCCCCTTAGTAAAGTGATACGTTAGATGCCTTTCTGGCAATCGTGTTAGATCCGATAACGAGCAACATACCAATAACGTTGTTCATCATCTCGGCTGCAGAAGCGATACCCTTAGAAGCGCCTTCAAGACCATAACGCTGTGCAAATGTTGATACAACATCAGCAGTTACATAAGTATTTGCGTTATACAAGAGCAATACCTTCTCGTATCCGATACTGAGCAATGAACCAATTCTTGTGATCAACATGATAACGATTGTTGAAAGAATTGATGGAAGTACAACATAACGCATCTGTGCCATCTTGCCAGCACCGTCCATCTGAGCAGCTTCGTAACTGGTTGGTGAAATTGCGATGATTGCTGCAAAGTAAACGATGGAACCATAACCTGCAGTTTCCCAAATACCACTGAGCTGGTAGATGGTTCTGAAGTATGCAGGATTGTTAAGCATACCAGAAACAGCAAGATCATGACTGATTACATGGATACTCTCAAGGAATCTTGAAAGAACACCATAGCTGGTTGTGATAGAACCCTGCTTAACAAGCATGGTGATCAAAGATGTCATGACAACGGTGGACATGAACTTTGGCAGGTAGGTGAGAACCTGGAAGATACTTCTTGCAATGTTAGATCTGACTTCATTGAAGAACAGTGCGAGGATAATAGGCACTGGGAAGCCAAATACCAAGCCATAGAAGCTCAACAGGAATGTGTTACGGAGAGCTCTCCAGAACTCTGCTGACAACGCATCACCAGCGATCAACAAGCGCTTGAAGTATGAAAAACCGGAAAACAGCTGCTGTGATACCGGCAATACTTCATCGGATACCTTGAAGCATCCGAGCAACTCGTACATTGGGAAATATCTCCAGAACAAGAATACGAGCAACATTGGAAGCAACATCAAATAAAGCCTCCAATCCTTGGCAATCGTAAGTCCTACATGCAGCCAGTAATGTTTTTCAACATCATCTCTTACTCGCTGCTCGGGACTTTCCCTATACGATTTCGTCCCTTCGTCATAGATAAGGTAATCAGATGCAGTAACCTTCATTAAGCTCCTCCCTCTTCCCTATTTATTCTAAGCAGATACGTCTTCTGGTCTTCAAAGACCCCATCGAGACGCCTGCAAATCCAGACAACAACGACTGAGAACAAGCCAGACAGAAGATCTGTCAGGATAAATCTCAGAGCTACTCCAAGAGAATTGCCAAGCACAATTGCTACGATTCCTCGACCAACCTGCATCAGCAGTGCAACTAGAGCAGCATACAATAAAGTCCAAACAACATTCTCTCTAACCTTTTCCTTCCCTAACTTATACAGAAAGAAAAGAGAAACAGCAGAAAAAATGTTACCAAGGCAGTAGATCACATATTGTGCAGCAGTACCTTTCGATACAAAGCATGCAACTATTCCACCGAGTATCGAATGGAGAATCCCCCATGCGCCCCAACGCATATACATAATGCATACGACTGCTGGTACTACTGATAGAACATATGGTTGGTAAGGAAATGCTGTTGCAGCTTTCATTACCCCGGTTTCACAGACAGCCATAATCAAAGAGAAGAAAAGCAAGTCTACTGTTCTATATTGATTAAAACTTATCTGTCTAGCCATACCACCCTAAGTGTCCATAATACACTCACTTTAAGAGTGTAACCCTGAAATACTACGTCCGCAAGTTTTTTTTGATTTTTTATGACCCTATTTTTCCACTTTTGACCCAAGTTTGAGAAACTATTTTCACTATTTGATTTTTCATCTAATTTTTAAAAAAATGCCGTTTTAAGTTTCTATTTGCATTTTTTCTTTATCTACTTCCTTATAGTAAAAGGATTAATTATGAAAAATGAAACATTGTTTCAAATAGCAAAAATACCCATTTTATGAAACTTTTTTCATATGTTACGTGTGACATCTTCTGACATTTTTCGTATTAAATTTTGAGATTTTTTCCAAATTTTTTGATTATTTTTTTGCAATTTTTTAGGAAATAATTTTCACTTAATAACTTTCTTATTTTTATATCATTTTTTATACACTCTGTCGTTTTATTTTTGGCCTTGCATGCAGGCCATCAGTTGGGTTGCTCTGCAGATGCAACCATTTGATGCTATCCAGCTTTAGAGCACACTAACAGTTTAGAGATTTTGCTCAACATCAATTCAATGCTGAAGTATTAGACCATTTAAATATGTGCATGGACAGATATAGTCAGATAACAAACAGATTTCAGCTGCTCGACACATTTACCTCTGCTAAATCAAATAGGATCTTTCCTATAGAAGACTTTAGATTTCTAGATGTAACATTTCTTCTGTACTTAGGTTCAGATCTTTTGTGATATTTTCATTTCCATTTCGTATGGGTTAGATTTAACTCTTCCATTTTTTCTCCTTATTCTCCTGTGGTACAACTTTAGGCGGTTACACCAGGATTATAAGTAGTTTTTTCGGTGTACGGCCAAGAGTTAATGTCCAATCACTAGATGCTGAAGTTTTAGTTGGCACAAAAAATTTCTCCTGCATCGCTACAGGAGAAACATGGATTCAGAAGTTTGTTTTCTTACCTTTTTATGAATCTTTCATTGAAGGCATCGTAGATACCCTTCAGATATTCATCAAGATATGAGAGCCCCTTATCTTTAATATTATCTGGAATACCAAAGACTGCTTCTGCTATTCCACCACAGATTGCTGCAATAGTATCACTATCACCACCAAGTGAAATTGAATTTCTTATTGCATCCTCAAAGTCCTTAGCTTCATATAGTGAGAGGAAGGCAGCCTGACAGGTACCATCACAGATGCTGACCCACTTGTAGAACTTTCTGAGCTCATCCAGAGTTATACCTATATAATAATAGTTCTCTATTTCATATTTCATGAGCTCTTCCAAACTCTTTCCTTCCCTTGCAAGGAAGATCTGGACTGCAGTGGATTCCGCCCCCATGATTCCATC
>JAILRW010000131.1 GCA_024698005.1 Sphaerochaetaceae bacterium
TGGGTGTGGATCCTTTCAGTTCACTTCCTTCTGGCCTCTATCTGGTATTTGGCTCCTACATCAGCTATGGCATGATCTACTTAATACTGAACCTGATAATGTTCTTCTTCATGGTGATCTTTGCCAGGAAGTACATAGGTGTAAATACATTTGTGAATATGACGTTGCTTGGCTATGTCACAGAGTTCACTGAAAAGATCCTTATATCCTTCAACGCATCGCCTTCTATGGGTTTAAGGATCTTCTACATGCTTTTTGGTGTTATAGTATGCTGCCTTGGTGCCTCAATGACCATAACAGCAAACGTAGGCCTTTCAGCTTACGATTGGATTGGAATTGTATTAGCTGATAAGATAAAGAAGATCCACTTCAAATATATAAGGATAATGAACGATTTCCTTTGTGTTGTAATTGGCTTTATCTGTGGCTATAAGCCAGGGGCCTGTACAATTATCATGGCCTTTGGAACAGGCCCTCTGATCTCCTTCTATCGCTCACATCTTATCGAGCCATTTATCTATGGAAAGACTATTACGAAATAACCTTGACTATATTCTAAATTAGAATTATTCTAATTATAAAATTGAGGGATAGACGTGAAGACTAGAAAGTATGAGAAGGCAATACTGGAAATAATCAACAACTCCTATGACCATCTCAGTGCTGAAGAGGTCTTTGCAAAACTCAAGGAGAGCGAACCCAAGGTAGTACTCGCATCAGTCTACAACAACCTTAATGCGTTGGTTGCTGAAGATAAGATAAGAAGGGTAGCTGTTGAGGGACAGAAGGATCGTTATGATCGCATGACCAGGCATGACCATCTAGTATGTAAGTGCTGTGGTGCGATTACTGATTTCCACTTCGATGACCTGACAAGGGCAATTGAAGAGAAGCTTGGTGAAAAGATCCTGGGTTATAACCTCAATGTCATATATATGTGTCCAAGTTGTAAGGCAAAAAATACCTTATAATATATAACAACAACTATTTATAGGAGAGTTGAAAATGAGCAAGTATTCAGGAACTCAGACAGAAAAGAATCTTGAGACCGCATTTGCTGGCGAGTCCCAGGCAAGAAACAAGTACACCTACTTTGCTTCAGTAGCAAAGAAGGAAGGATATGAGCAGATTGCAGCAATCTTCCTTGAAACAGCAGAAAACGAAAAGGAACATGCTAAGTTGTGGTTCAAGGAACTCGAAGGAATCGGCGACACTCCAGCTAACCTTTCAGCAGCAGCTGCAGGCGAGAACTATGAGTGGACTGATATGTATGAAGGCTTCGCAAAGACTGCTGAGGAAGAAGGCTTCAAGGCACTTGCTGCAAAGTTCAGAATGGTTGGCGCTATCGAAAAGCACCACGAAGAGAGATACAGAAAGCTTCTTGAGAACGTTGAGACAGCTAAGGTATTCGAGAGCAGCACAGTCAAGGTATGGAAGTGCAGAAACTGCGGTCACATCGTAGTTGGCACCAACGCTCCAAAGGTATGTCCAGTTTGTGCTCACCCACAGGCATACTTCGAGATCGACGCAGAAAACTATTAATTTAAAGGAGTTCTATATGGAGATGAAGTTCTATAAGTGTGCACATTGTGGCCAGATCATCGCAAAGGTAAAGGATACAACTGTTCCAGTAGTTTGCTGTGGCGAACCAATGCAGGAGCTTGTTGCATGTTCAACTGATGCAGCAAAAGAAAAGCACGTACCTGTTTACGAAGTAGTAGGCAACACTGTCAATGTCGCAGTTGGTTCTGTTGACCACCCAATGCAGGATGTCCACTATATTGAATGGATTGCACTCCAGACAAAGAGCGGTAACCAGAGAAAGAACCTCAAGCCGGGTGAAGCTCCAAAGGCAAGCTTCGCAATGGTTGAAGGTGATGAAGTTGTTGCAGTTTATGCTTACTGCAACCTCCATGGACTTTGGAAGGCTTGAGTCTTATAGATTCTAATTGATTGAGGATGCTCGAAAGGGCATCCTTTTTTGTTGTTCAACAAAAAAGATAATATTGTTCATATTTACTAATATTTATGTTCATTTTGAACAGAGTTGACATGTATCATTGAATACTAATACTATTTGACCATGAAAAAGATTTTACTTGCACTTATCTTAGTCTCATGTCTCGTTCTCCTTGTTGGCTGTGGAAATAAAAAGGCAGACAATAAGGTCATAATCTATACTGCTGCAGAAGAGGATAGAATTGAATACCTCAAAGCAGAGGTAGCTTCCAAGTTCCCTAACTATGAAGTAATCTTCCAGTCTCTTGGAACCGGAAATCTTGTTGCGAAGCTTCAGGCAGAAGGTAACAAGACTGAATGCGATATCTTCTATGATCTAGAGGTATCAAACGCAGAGATCCTGAATAATACAAATCCAACGCTCTTCTATGATCTCTCCTCATATGATTTTTCTATCTATGAGAAGGAGGTGGTTCCTGCTCATAAGAGGTTTGCTGTAAATGGCAAGACAGACGGAACTATCGTAGTTAACAAGAAGGTGCTTGCTCAATCTGGAGCCAAAATCCCTGAGACATATGAAGATCTTCTCAAGAGTGAGTATAAAGGTCTTGTCACAATGCCAGGTCCAATGAGTTCAGGTACAGGTTATTCGTTTGTAAATGGAATTGTTTCTTCCAAGGGTGAAGCAGAAGCATTCGAGTACTTCAATGCTCTCAATGAGAACATCAAGGAGTATACAACATCTGGTTCTGCACCTGTAAAGGCTGTTGACCGTGGAGAGGTTGGTGTAGGTGTCTGTCTGCTTTGGCAGGGTGTTCAGTATGCAAACAAGAACCCAGATCTTCAGGTTGTCTTCCTCAATAACGAAGCTTCCTACAACCTATATACAATGGGCATGATAAGCAGAAAGGAAATAAAGCCTGCTGTTAAAGAGGTCTTTGACTACCTCTTTAATGAACTCAACGAGAAACAGTGTACCAAGTACAATCCTGATAAGATCTATGTAAATCAGGGAAAGGCTGAAATTCCAAATTATCCAACTGACTTTGCTGAGATTGCTATGAAGGGTCAGTTCGATCCTGAATACAAGCAGAACCTGCTTGATAAGTGGAAGTTCTAATGGAAGACAAGATTCTAAATATTAGAAATCTTAAGAAGAAGTATGGTAAAAGACTTGTTCTTGAAGATATCTCATTTGATGTAAACAAGGGAGAGTTTCTCTCTCTTTTAGGACCGTCGGGTTGTGGTAAGACCACAATCCTTCGTCTGCTTATAGGCATAGAAAAACCAGATTCTGGTTCAATTGTAAAGTTTGGTCAGGATATTACTGACCTTGCTCCTTCAAAGAGAAATATTGGTATAGTATTCCAGAACTATTCTCTATTTCCTAACATGAATGTCTACGACAACATTGCATATGCGCTCAAGGAAAGAAAGTTCTCAAAAGAAGAGATAGATAGGAAGGTAAAGGAAATTGTACAGGTCGTAGGTCTTGAGGAACATATCTACAAGAAGCCTCGACACCTTTCTGGTGGCCAGCAGCAGAGAGTTGCAATTGCAAGAACTTTGGTCTTGAATCCAGATATCATCCTTTTTGATGAACCAATGAGTGCTCTTGATGCAGATATAAAGGTTATTCTACGTGCACTTTTGAAGGATATTCAGAGGAAGCTCAATATCACAATGATCTATGTAACTCATGACCAGGAGGAGGCTTTCGCACTCTCTGATAGGGTTATGGTCATCAATGATTCCAGGATTGCACAGTTAGATACTCCGTATAACCTCTATCACAATCCAGCGGATGATTTCGTTAAAAAGTTCATTGTTAACCACCTCGATATGAAGGTGAAGTCGATTGAGGATAGTATCAATGCAGGTTAAGAGCTTTGCAAAGAGAGAGTATCTGAGACTGATTGCCCTTTGTGGTATAGTTCTCTTTGTCTTTTTTCCTCTTCTTTCTCTTGTAATCAATATAAAAGGCAAGGATCTTGCATTTGTATTCAGCGACAAGAACTTCTATTCAGCTCTGTTCACTTCAATTCGCTATACATTTATCTCAAGTGTCATAGCTACACTTCTTGCACTTTTTTCTGCCTATCTTCTCAATACTTCATCCCTCAAGCACAAGAACTTCTATGTAACAGTGCTTACATTCGGCATGCTGGTACCAACTCTCTCTATCGGTCTTGGTATAAGAGTAATGTTTGGTACTAACGGCTTTTTAGATAGCATCCTGGGGATAAAAATTGAAGGAATAGGGTACCTTGGCCTTATATTGGGTTCTATAATCTC
>JAILRW010000035.1 GCA_024698005.1 Sphaerochaetaceae bacterium
CCTGAGCATGAGAAGGTTGCTATGATACCACCATTTCTGATCTTGAGCATTGCAACTCTATTAAGATCCTTGTAGGCCTTCAGTGCAGCATCGAGCTTGCCCTTGGTCTGTGCAAGCTTTGGTGGGTCAAGGATCATCAGATCATACTTGTCCTCTTCGATGTTTCTCATCTCGTCAAAGACATCGCAGCTTCTGATTTCGACCTTGTCCCTTGAGCCCTCTTCAAGAACACCCTTATTCTCATTTAGATGGATCTGATAGAGTAGGTGTCTCAGAGCAGACTCTGAAGAATCCAGAGCAAGTACACTCTCGGCGCCTCCCCTTAATGCGTGAAGTGTAAAGGCACCTGTATAGGAACAGGCATCGAGAACAGTTGCTCCCTTGGCATACTCTTCTACGATCTCCCTGTTGTCTCTCTGGTCACAGTAGAAGCCAGACTTCTGTCCTGTTCCTCTTTCTGTCTCGTAGTAGATTCCATTTTCAATGAATGTAAGGTTTTCATCACCAAGCTTTGATAAATTACCTTCACTGTCGTACTCTCTTGCACTCTTTGATAGTCCTTCACTTGATGCATAGAAGTTGTCGACAGTTACTGTAATTCCCTTTGGTTTAAGAATGGATGCCAGAGTCTTTACCAAAAGCTCTTCGTAGCACTTTGCATATCTTGAGCTGATGATGATTCTGATTTCTCCACCATATACATCTGCTGCAATTCCCGGAAGGAAGTCAGCTTCCCCGTGAATCAGACGGAATGTGTTAGTATCTGGAAGTGCAAACAGATCTCTTCTTCTATAGATTGCTGCCTTTACTGCGTTAACGAACCAAGCATCATCTGGGATGATATCCTTGTCCCAGGAGAGTAGGTGAAGAACTATGTGGCTCTTCTCGTCATACCAGCCGTAAGCAATGAATGCTCCATTGTAATTGAGTACCTTACTAAGACCAGCTTCCTTGAATGCTGGGCTTATCTTATCAATTGCACCAGTGAAGACCCATGGGTGGTTCTTCATAAGTTGCTTTTCTTTACCTTTAACAATTGTGATCTCGTACATAGCGCTATCATAATGAGTGTTCGTCAAAAAGTCTAATGAATAGTTGCACTTCTAAATGTCCATAAAATTCGAACTTTGTTGCGTGCTGAAAAATGGTGTTGTATATTAGAAAGGTATGGCAGCAATTCTATTTGATCTTGATGGAACGCTTGTAGATACCATAGAGGATATCAGAGCAAGCATAAATCACATCATGAGGAAAAAGGGATGCATGGAGCTGGATCGCGAGACAACGAGAAAGGTTGTAGGTCGCGGTCTGAGAAATGCACTCAAGGAGGCCTTCTTCCACTCGGCATATGTGATTGAAGAGGACGAGTTGAATCGCTGTTATGATGATCTCATCACCTTTTATGAATACCATGCTGTCGTCTATTCGCAGCCTTACGAGAATGTCAGGGGACTTCTTGGGGAAGTGAAAAGGAGGGGCGACAGTGTAGGTATCCTTTCCAACAAAACTGATGTTATAGTTAAGAAGATTGTATCTGAGCTCTTTCCTAATTATAAGTTCGATTTTGTCAGAGGAGCGCTTAAGAATATGCCACTCAAGCCTAACAGGTGGGCAGTAGAGGAGTTTGCAAAAACTGTGAACTCTCCTCTTGAAGAGGTAATTATCGTAGGAGACAGTGAAGTTGACTACGAAACGATGAAGAATGTCCCAGGTGCAAAGGGTGTCTTTGTTACTTGGGGTTTTCGCGATAAATGTGATATGGAAGCAAGTGGAATTGCACCACTTGTTGACAATATAGATAAGCTGGAGGAAGTCTTATGGAACTAACTGATAAGCAGAAGAAAGATGTCCTTGCAAAGGCACAGGTATATCTTGAAAGTGAGAAGAATGAAATCTTCGCATCTGAAGTAAGAAAGGCAATCGAGAAAGAAGATTACGATGACCTTTTTGATCGCTTCTACACAGCACTGGCATTCGGTACTGCAGGTATGAGAGGCGTTATTGGTGGTGGTACAAACCGTATCAATACCTTCATGGTAAGAAAGGTAACTCAGGGTCTTGCAGAGTACTGTCTCAAGGTCGGTGCAGATTCCACAGTTGTAATCGCATATGACTCCAGACACTTCTCTCCAGAGTTTGCTAAGGCAGCAGCACTCGTACTTGCAGCAAACAAGGTAAAGACCTACCTCTATGACACTCTGCATCCAGTACCAATGCTTTCATTTGCAGTCAGAGACCTCAAGGCAACTGCAGGTATCGTTGTAACAGCAAGCCACAACCCATCCAAGTACAATGGCTACAAGGTATATTGGTCAGATGGCGGACAGGTAACTCCTCCACACGATATTTCTATCGCAGCTCTTGCAAACGCAGTCACTGCTGACAAGATCAAGGATATCGATGAAGAGAGTGCTAGAAAGACTGGCTACCTCTTGAGCGTTCCAGAACACGTCGATGAAGACTACTACAACATGGTTCTCTCTTCACTCAGAAGGCCAGAGCTTGTACAGGGTAGCCCAATTACTGTTGCTTATACACCACTTCATGGTTCAGGTAATGTACCTGTACGCCACATGCTCAAGAAGTGTGGAATCAACTGTGTTGTTGTAAAAGAGCAGGAACTTCCAGATGGTTCATTCCCAACTGTAAAGCTTCCTAACCCAGAATCTGCAGAAGCAATGACCAAGGTTATTGAGCTTGCAAAGGAGAGCAAGGCAGATATCGTTCTTGGAACTGACCCAGATGCTGACCGCCTTGGTATTGCAATTCCAAAGACTCCAGCCAAGGATGACTATCTTTTGTTGACAGGTAACCAGATCGGTACACTTCTTGCTGACTACCTCCTTAGCACCGCTAAAGAACAGGGCAAGAACAAGAAGCAGCCACTTGTTGTTAAGTCTCTTGTTACTACAGATATCGTTAAGAAGATCGCTGAAGCTAATGGTGCAAAGTGCAAGGACGTTCTCACTGGCTTCAAGTTCATCGCAGAGCAGATGGAAGCAATTGACAACGGAACAAACAAGGACAACTATTTCCTCTTCGGTTGTGAAGAGTCCTATGGCTTCCTCTCAGTCAATGATGTCCACGACAAGGATGCTGTTTCTTCCACAATGTGTGCTGTAGAAATGATGTGCTACTACGCTTCCAAGGGAATCACACTCCAGCAGAGACTTGATGAGATCTATGCTAAGTATGGTTACCACGCAGAGCTCGTATTTGCTCGCGACTACGAAGGCGCTGCAGGTAAGGAGCAGATGAAGAAGATCATGGCAGATACCAGACTGTTGAAGGCTGGTGATAAGTTCTGTAACCGCACAATCGAGAGTGTTGAAGACTTGCTTACAGGTGAAGCTGACTTCCCTAAGGCAGATGTAATCATCATCCGCTTCACAAGTGGTGAGAAGCTTGTTGTCAGACCTTCTGGCACAGAGCCTAAGATCAAGTACTACATCTTCCTCGTAGAAGGTGAGGGTGGCAGAAAGGCACTTGAGGAAAACAAGGGAGCAATCCTTGATGAGTTCAAGTCCTGCCTCTGATAAAGCAGTATATTTTATAAGGACTGGGGAGGGTGATATCACTGTCACCTCCCTTGCCTTTGATAAAAGGCCTGAAGAGATTTCTTCTTTTGAAATTGTTTCTTCAGGTCTTCTTACTGTCTCTGAAAGAAAGAAAGTTGATGAAGTCTTGCTCCGATCAGCATACAGTTCTGTATCCAGATACATCCAGGACAAGCACTACATCATCCGTCTCTTGCTTTCTACTTTTGTCTTCATGCTTGTCTATCTGTTTCTCTCTCTGGTAGTCAGAGACCCAATTCCTATGATAGATGAACTTCTACTATCAGCTGTCGCAGCCACTGCAATCTGGATTTTCCAGATGAAGAGGGATGGCGCTATGGCAGAAAAGAGCAAGCTACTTCTAGAGCTAGGTACCATGATTGGAAATGCTGAGGTGAGGATTGATAATTCGCTTGATAGTGTCGAAGCTTTCATCTACGAAGCCGATAGACGCTACGATCCAATCAAATTGTCAAATCTACTTTCACTAATAAAACAGGATGAGGAGCTTCTATTCTTTTCAGATGACCTTGAGGAGGATTTCAAGAAGGAGTTGAGAGAATATCTCAATAAGGTAGATAAGAAGAGTCTCTACTTCTTGAACAGAATAAAGAAGAACAGAACCCCAAATAGAAGACTCGCCGCAAAACTTATGCTTGCAGCGAGCCAGAATGAAATAGATTTGGCATTTATTGCTTTTCTTTATCGCCTAGGTCTATAGACCAAGCTTTTCCCTAAGTTCAGCAATTTCCTTATCCTTTTTTGCCATTTCAAACATCATCGCTCTGTTGTCTTTTGAAAGCCTGCTATTTTCGCTTATCAGCCAGAGGTACTTCTTCCTGAAATTCCTGTCCACTTCCTTGTTTCCACTAATGTATGTTTTCAGTGTCTGTGTCGAGTAATTCTCTTCAGTCTCTGCAAAGGTTTTTGAAGCTTCTGCCTCAGGAGTTCTTATTGCTTTAAGCTTTCTAGGAGTAGTGCCCAGGTGGCTGAAGAAATAAAGATGTCCCATTGACCAATCTTGTCTGTAATCGAATTCATCTCCAAAGTAATCCTTGTATACTCCCTCTGTACCAAGATCAAAGATGATTCTGTTTGGGAATACAGAGAGCATTTCAGGCTTTGAAATCATTCTGTTGGATACGTTGCTTGTTGCGACTACGAAGAAGATACCTGCTTTCTTGGCCTTGAGAGAAAGAGCTGCAATATCATTCATTGTCTCGTCAGGCTTGTCGCAGCATTTTACCATATTCAAAGCTTCTTCGATGATAAGAACGATGTAAGGAAGCGCTTTCTCTCCTTCATCATTTCTGTTCATTACATCGTTATATTTGGTTATATCTTTTACATTCTTTCTGGCAAAGTATACGTAACGGCGCTCCATCTCATCTCTGAGATAGTTCATTATCTGACCTGTCATTGCAGGATCTGAAATAGGAGGCATGCCCAGATGAGGTATACCTTTATAGATATTTGTCTCCTCTTCAGTTCTATTTACGATAAGGAGCCTCAACTCCTGAGGAGTCTTGACCTGAATCATAGTAGTAATAAGGGTATTGATAAAGTTTGTCTTTCCGGAGCCTTTTACACCTGCAATAAATATGTTGCCTGTTGAAAAGAGATCCTCAATGATTAGCTTTCCTTCTTCCGTTGTGCCAACAGGGAAAGGAATCTTCATATGCCT
>JAILRW010000027.1 GCA_024698005.1 Sphaerochaetaceae bacterium
ATATCCTGAATTGCTCCTGTTACATTGTTAACAAGCATTATGGCGACAAGCCTTGTGCTTGCTGTGATACTCTCTTCGAGCTCTTGTGGAGATACAAAACCACCCTTTGCCTTCAGAGTCTTTATAGTCCATCCCTTTTCCTTGAGAATTCCACTCCAGGAAGAGACTGCTTCGTGTTCTATCTTGCTAATTATTATTTCCCCTGGAGTCTTGGCCCAGAGCAGGGAAGAGAGAACTATAGAAATTGACTCGGTTGCACCACTGGTGAAGAAAATCTGATTAGACTTAACTGAAAGAGTATCTGCAAATTGTTTTCTCTCTTCCTCCAATCTTTCATGAGCCTTCTGTCCTTCTCTGTGGTTTGCAGAAGGATTTCCCATGAATTCAAGGGCGCAATCAGAGTAGGCCTTGAGGGCTTTTTCGCTGATTATAGTAGTAGCTGCATTGTCAAAATAGAACTCACTTAGCATAGGTAAGCATTTTGTTATTTTTATTCGTTAATTGCAACTACATATACACCTTGCTTTTAAGTTATTCGATTTGTATCATCTTATTTATGGAAAAAGCATTAGAAGTAAAGCTCCAGGATGGAAAGAAATCAGAAGTTCTGGTTGCAAATGATATAAAGGATCTATCTCATCACCTTTCGAGCTATGGTGGCAACGTGCTCTGGGTATTTGATCGAAATTCTGCTTCCCTATTTACCTCTCTGCCTGATCAGAACGTGGTTCTCGAACCAGGTGAGATACACAAGGGGTGGAGGAGTATAGAAATCATTCTCTCTGCAGCGGTCGAGTATGGTCTTGCAAGGGATAGTATATTCATCGGTTTTGGTGGTGGTGTTATCTGTGACATGACAGCTCTGGCTTCCTCTTTATACATGAGGGGAGCAAGACTTGTTCTGGTGCCTACAACACTGCTTTGCATGGTGGATGCATCTGTTGGTGGAAAGACTGCAATAGATTTTTCCAACGCCAAGAACCTTATCGGTTCCTTCTACCCAGCAGAGGAGGTGCTCATCTGCACAGATACACTCAGGACGCTTCCTGAAAATGAATACAGAAGTGGGCTTGGAGAAGTTGTAAAGCACGCATTTCTCACAAAGAATGATGATCTTTATAAATTCATGATGGACAACCATGAGAAGATCATGGCCCGTGACAGAGCAACTGTTTCAGAGATGGTAAAGCTTTCAATTGCTGTAAAGGCAGAGTTCATAGAGAAGGATCCGACAGAGAAGAAGGGTATAAGGAGTTTCCTCAATCTGGGACACACCTTTGCCCATGCTCTTGAGTCCTCTGGCAACTTCTCTTCCTTCTCTCATGGCAAGGCAGTAGCTTGGGGTATTTCACGTGCACTTGAACTTGGTGTCCTTATGGGAGTCACTGAAGAGAGCTACCAGAAAAAGTGTGATGAGCTTTTGAGAAAGTACAAGTTCGATATAGACTATAGAATCGGTAGAGGTGATTGGATCAGCTTCTATCAGGCACTTGGAAAGGATAAGAAGAAGCTATCTGGTGAAGTTAAATTTGTTCTTATGAAGGGACAGGGAGAACCATTCTTATCCCCTGTAGATATTTCACTGTTAAAGAAAGTAGTAATTACTTATTATAGATGAAAATAAGAGCCGGTTGATTACCGGCTCCTTTCATTTGTCAAACGAAGATTATCAAGGTGAGTATTACCGTTATAATTCCTGCAAATGTGATTGCAATGGAGGAGAAGGCTCCCTGGACTTCTCCCAGCTCTATGGCCTTGCTAGTTCCAAGTGCATGGCTTGCGGTTCCAATTGCAAGTCCCTGTGCGACAGGGTCTGTTAGATGGAATAGCTTGATAAAGAATGGGGCTAGAATATTACCGGTACATCCTGTAATTACAACACAGATTGCTGCAATGGAAATGTAGCCACCCAATGAGTCCGCAACAGCAACTGCGATTGCTGTGGTTACACTCTTGGGGATAACTGAAGCAGTGGTCGGCCAATCAAGTTTAAGAAGCTTTGAAAGTGTAACTACACTGATAATGGAAGCAAGAGAGCCGGACAAGGTTCCAACTATGATTGGAAGCAGGTTTTCCTTTACCTTCTTTCTCTGGTTGTAGATTGAGATTGCAAGTACAGCTGTTGCTGGTCCAAGGCAGTTGGTGATAATGGAAGCACCATTATTGTAGTTATCTACTGGAATCTTGAAGATGAGCAGGATTCCAATTACAACAATGTAGGCGATAAGGAGATTGTTGAAGTAGACCTTGCCTGTCTTCTTGTTGATATAGGTGCCAATTATGTAGGCAATCAGAGTGAGGAATACGCCAAATAGGGGGGACGCTGTAATCTGATTAATTAGTTCCATTTGACTTCCTCCTCTTCATTAGCTTGATTGTGAGCATGACAGTAGTTCCTGTGACAAAGAATGTGATGACCAGTGATACTAAACAGATGATAACGAGCTTCCACCAGCTGTCCTTTATGATGTCTGTATACTTTACGATCTGAACACCTGATGGGATGAAGAACAGTACCATGTTGCCAAGCATCAATGTTGCAACAGATTCAATCTTTTCTGGCTTCAGGAGTGGAGTAAAGAATAGCAACAGCATCAGGAGCATGCTGAGTACTGCGGGTGGAAAAGAGAAGGGTAGAAGCTGTGATATCACTTCACCGATAAGACAAACTCCTACTATTATGGACAGTTCCTTTAATGCTTTCATGGTAGATACCATAGCATGAAAGAATAATCAGAGAAACAGTCGAAGATGAAAAAATATTCACAAAATAAAATTATTTAAAATTTGATTTTATAAGGTATTCAATCTTCTATGATCAGCTTGCTTTTACCTTTCTGCAGTTTGTTGATCACCAGCATTTCCTTTCTCAGTTCTGGAATTATCTGCAACCATACATTTGAAGCTTCCCAAATGGAGAATGAACCTATTGTTGATACAATTGCTGCTAGAACAGCATTCAATTTCGATGCAAATACAATGCCGATAATTACAAAGATGATGCCTATTACAAGGAGTCTATAAGAGTTCAATTTGTTTTTCAGATGCTCTCTTTTGAGTCTCTCTTCCTTCTTTTCAAGGAACTTGTCCAGAGCCTTGGTGAAGTGGTCCATATCGATATTTTTCTTTGAGAAAAGCTCTAGCGTCACACTCTCTCCAAGCTTTCTGTCATAGATACAGTCCTCAAGGTATGAAACCACGTCTCCTGAAAGTGTTATGCCACTTGGGTCGAAGGAATCGTAGAGTTTTTCTTCATCGTCAATCTTTAATTTAATTGTGAAATCCATTTCTGGTAGCATCAGAAGTCCTCCAGGTCTTCGATTCTCTTGATGTAGATATCAATCTTGTTGAGCAAGCCTCTATTGAGTTTCAGATTAGCTTTTATTTCAAGTAGGGCAGCGTAGGTCGAGTCTATTGCAGAGGTGAGGGAAGTGAAGCTTCTCAAGCTATATTTGTTTCCATCCCCACCATGGCTCATTAGACCGATGAACCTGAGCTTGTTCTTGTGTTCAGAGATGTTGAAGAGCCTTGAAAGGTTTCTTTCAAGCTCGCTCTTTCCCTTTTCATGTGAGGTGTCGATATAGATATCCTTTGGCCAAGCTATGGTGCCGCTCTTCAGGTTGAGTATTCCACCTTCCTGAACCAGCTCCTTTAGGGAAATAGGAGTGTCCAGAAGCGCATCCTTGTGCTTCAGAAGGATCTTGACTCCCTTCTTTACAGAGCCCCTCTCGAAGCCCTTCTTGATTATGAAAGGAACATCTGTAACTGGTACGATTGCCACTAGCTTACCAGCCTTGTAGGTCCTTGTAGGGTAGTCGCGGTCGAAGATGTTGATGATGTTATCGACAAGACGTTTGTTTGTAGGCTTCTCTTCTTTCTCTTCTTCTTTTCTACTTCTATCCTTGTGCAGCAGCTTATTTCTGAGCTGTGGATCGATCCTATCCAGCCATTCAGGCTTGAGAGGGGAGACAGTTCGGGCAAACATTCGGCTGGTCTGGACAATTTCTCCAGCGAGCAGGAATCTTGGAAGGGTCCTGAACCAGGCAGAGCCTGGGTGGATGTAGATCTGGTCTGCTGTAAGAGAACGATATGCATTCTTGCTGTAGTTGAAGCAGACATACTGCAGCAGTCCTGCTGAGAGGCAGGTGAGGTAATCACTTACCTGACCACCTCCTGTGATTGGGATGCCCATGTCAGAGACAATTTCACTTATCTGTCCATCGATATGGAGGATTTCGTTCATTGTCTGGAAGTCGAGGAAATATTTTTTACAGAACTTCTCCTGGCTCTTCTGGCCAAGTTCTGCATTCTTCTCATACATCTTGAAAAGTCTCAGATACCCTACGAAGTCACCGTAGACCTGATCCTGGAAGGTCTGCTGGCGCTCTCTTGCGAGAGTCTCTTCACCCTGAGGGAGCAGGAATGGTCCCTTTGTGGAGAGGAAGGAGACTGCAATGAGAACTTCCTCGATTACTTCAGGGTAGTTCATTATTGCTTCAACGATGATTCTTGAAAGACGTGGAAGCAGAGGGAAGAG
>JAILRW010000030.1 GCA_024698005.1 Sphaerochaetaceae bacterium
ACCGTTAACTGTGAATGCCTGCTTGTCCTTGTTGAAGTCAACAACCTTGTAGCCACCTGCAACTGCGATGCCATTGACTGGAGTCAACTTAGCAGATACCTGATAGGAAGCTGCTTCTGTGTTGTTTTCCTTTGCTGGCCAGTAATCGAAGAGGTGAACACCAACCTTGACTGCAGCAATCTTTGCATAGCTAGCTTCTACATCAAAACCTGTACCTGCAACACTCTGGAGCTTCTGGTAGTTGTTCAAGTCAGCCTTGGATGTGTAGGCTGTAAGAGCAGCGTTCTTATCACCAATGATAAGAGTAGTCTTGAGACCGAAATTAGAATCGACCTTAGCGAGCTTGAGAACATCTACCCAAGTGGTGTTCTTAGCCAAAATCTGCTTGTAAGTAAAAGACTTATTTACATTATCTACGCTAACACCAAGATTCTGTGCCTTGAAAGTTGTTCCCCAAACTCCGTTTTCATCATTAATCTTTACTTCAGCCTTGTTGTCTGAATCTGGAACAAAGAAATCAGCGTCTTTGTAGCTATAGAAGAAAGATGTCAAGGAACCCTGAACATAACCACTGGTCTTAACACCAGCAAAGAGAGATGCAGCCATGAGAGCTACAAGTGCAATTGTGAGAATTTTTCTCATAATTCCTCTATTATTCTAAGAAAAAAAGGATTTTTTCATGGCTGCAAAAAGAAGACCTTTCTATTTGTATCAACGAAAGAAAAAGAATGGTAATTATTGGTATGTCTGTTTCATAGATCCGCAGACTGGAAAACAGATGAATGCAAAAAGTATAGACTGTTTAAAACTGGAATTAGGATTTCCTGATGGAGATACAATAAAACATCGTGATGATGCAAGTTATATAGCATATAAGGCATTAGAGTCAGATATCATATTCAACGTAGGATCAAATAAAAAATTTAATGAGTACTGTATTAACTTTTGGACTTTTGATGATAGTCCATATGTGAGGATGAGAAACAATATAAAGCCAAATTCCATCGGTAGAGAATACTGTATCAATATGCTATGTAATTTCAAAAAGCATGTTTCAAGTGTAGTTGACAACGATATTTCAATAGGCAAAGTAACAACACGCTTACTTGAGAAAGTTATACGCATTGCTTTTGATAAGGGTCTTAGCAGTGGAACAATTCAAATGATAACATTATCGTTTTCTATCCCACTCAAAGAAGCTGTAAGACTTGGATACATAGAAAAGAATCCTGCATGCAAGCTGATGAAAATCGAACGGAGTGAAAATGATAGAGGTGTATTTATTGATGAGGAAATAAAATCGATACTGAAACTAATAGCTGAAGGGAAGGTGGAAAGTAATATTGTTAAATGTGTTCTTTTGTCACTTGCAACAGGCATGAGAAGTGGAGAGATCAGGGCATTACGATGTAGTGATATAATCCATGACTATATTAAATCATCAGATGGTAATACGTGGGACAAGGTAATAATAAGCAAGTCAATTGCTCCATACAGTGGAGTAAAGTCTACAAAGCAGAAATATTCTAGAGAAGCTCTAATTCCAAGTGCTCTAGGGGAACTATTGCTAGAAGGTAAGAATAGAGATGAACTTGTAATAGAAGGTATCTCAAGTGAATATCTCAAGCCCAATGAACTTCGGTCTGGTTTTTACAAGGTTCTTTCAGATATTGGAATAACAGAGAAAAAGCGTAGTGAACGAAATCTGACATTCCATTCACTTCGACATTACTACTCTACTTTTAGTGAAGATAATAATGTTTCACAGCTGGATAGAATGATGGTGATGGGGCATAGAAGTTCAGAGGTAAATAATCGTTATACTCATGTTACAGATACACAGCTTTTGAGAGCCGCAAAAGTAGGGTTAATCTTGATGAGTGCAGAGAAAAGTGCAGAAGAAACGTAGCTTTACAACTGTCAAGTTTTAATGATATTATCACGCTAGTTGGTCTCATAGCTCAGCTGGATAGAGCGTCTCCCTCCTAAGGAGAAGGTCGTGCGTTCGAATCGCACTGGGGCCATCTT
>JAILRW010000047.1 GCA_024698005.1 Sphaerochaetaceae bacterium
CTACCCAGGTCTTGAAAATGACAAGTACCATGAACTTGCAAAGAAGTACCTCAAAGGTTCAAGTGGTGTAATTTCCCTTGTTATAAAGGGCGGTAGAGAAAAGGCAATGCAGTTCATGAATGCTCTCAAGCTTGCCTCCAATGAAGTTCATGTTGCAGATATCAGAACCTGTGTCCTTCATCCTGCAAGTGAGACCCACCGCCAGTTGACTGACGAGCAGCTTGTCGCTTGCGGTATCGATGGTGGTATGGTTCGCTTCTCAGTTGGTCTTGAGAATGTTGAAGATATCATCGAGGATATCGAACAGGCATTCAAGGCGATGAATTAAGCTCTGATTTATAAAACAGCAAGGCCGATGAAAATCATGTTCATCGGCCTTGTTTTTTCTATGGTCTTTCAACCTATCTCAGTGCAAAAAGAGGGAAGCAACGTGGAAGATTATACTTGAAAGTATCAGGGCAGATAGGACATAGAAAAGTGATATTATTAAAGTCCACTTGAGTGAGTGTGATTCCTTATAGGTAGTTCCAAGTGCCATTACACATGGGATGTTGAATGTGCAGGCGAACATAAAGGCTAGAGCCTCTGCCGGAGAGATTGCACTCCTCAATATGGTGACCAAAGCGGTAGAATCTACAGCAATAACCTTTGAGTTGAAGGTTGCATCAAGCAAGGAACCCTGTCCTACGAACGCAGCATTCAGAACCCCAAGTACAGCTTCCTTTGCAAAAGCTGCTGAGAGGAATGCCAGGAAGGTCTGCCAACCTAGACCGAAAATCCTGGTCACTGGTTCTATCGCCATTCCTACTTTGTAAAGAATACTGTTTTCGACATTTCCTGATGGGCTATATGAGAGAGCCCAGAAGATCAGGGAGATGATTGTTACAGTCCTGAAGGCTCTCTTGAAGATGTCAAATCCTTTAAGAGAGGATTCCTTCATGATGTGCTTCCAGTGTGCCTTGTGGTATGGAGGAAGCTCCATTATCATTCCACTCTGGCTATTTTCGTTTACGAGCTTCTTTGCAAAGACTTTTGACACGAACCACATCATGAAGAACACGTAAAGCAGGATTGCAATACAGATCAACAGTACTGCACCTGATGAGAAGAATACACTTCCGATTACTGGGATGATTGCCCAGATTGCAGAACAAGGGACTGCCCATACAACAGCCATAGCGAGCATTCTCTGTCCCCAGTTGTCCATAACTCTAGTAGCACTAGTTCCACCAATTGTACAGCCAAAGCCCATGAGGATTGGACAGATAGCCTTGCCCTGGAGACCAAGGCGAGAAAGTAGTCTGTCAAACTGATAGGCAGCTCTTGCGATAAAACCGACCTCTTCAAGATACCCAAAGACTACGTTTACACCAAATACAAACCCTGCCATAGCTATGGAGAAGTAAAGTACATTTGGTAAGAGCATACTGAATATAGAAATGAGCCAGGAATGAACATGGAAGGAAGAGAGCAATGAAGTCAGTGGTGCCCCTAATAGCAATGGGAAACACTTTCCAATTATAGAGAATGGAATGAAGAAGATCATTGCAACCACAAATGCAAGTAGAATTATCAGAATTGTCAGGATTTTTCCTATGACAGGTCGGGTTATGATCCTATCAAAGCGTGAAAGCTGATAATCCTTGACATCTGAAGATGTTACACCATCAAGTAGGCCTTTGATCCATGCAAACTTCTCTTTTGCATTGTCCTTCTCTGGCTTTGTGGAAAGAAGATGTGGCTTCTCAAGTTCTCTTTCAATCAGATCCTTAAGCTTGTCGTACTGCTTTCCATCTGCAGCCACGAAAGGAAGTACAGGTATGCCAAGCTTTTTCGAGAGCTTGTCAGCATCGATCTCTTTATTTTTAAGCTTTGCAACATCCATCATGTTAAGGAGGAGAATTGCAGGGGAGTTCAAAAATGCAAAATCAGAAAGCATGTAGAGGCTTCTCTCAAGCTGTGAAGCATCGACTAGAACTATGGTAAGATCAGCATTTTTGTTTTTTATGAAGTCTACTGTGATAGTCTCTTCGTCAGATACACCTGTAAGACCATAGCTTCCTGGAAGGTCGGTGACTGTGTAGCTTTTATCCTTCCAGTTATAATTTCCATCTTTTTTCTCTACGGTCTTGCCTGGCCAGTTTCCGACATGCTGTCTGAGTCCTGTAAGAGCGTTGAATACTGTTGATTTTCCAGAATTCGGTTGTCCAAGTAGTGCTATTCTATTGTTCATACTTCTTCTACCTCTATTTTTTCTGCATCTTTCTTGTTCAATGCCAGAAGTGTCTCTCTTGAGTAGATGAGAACTGGCATCTTCTTGTCGTTCTTTACAACCTGAATTTCTGTTCCCTCAATAAGGCCAATAGAGGAGAGTCTTTTAACAAGATTTCCATCCTCGCTATCAATTTTCTTGATAACAAGATTCACATTGGCATCAGTTTCCTTGAGCTTCATTTTCCTTTCTCCTTCGAGCTATTGCAGCAGCTACAGCTACTACAGCTTCCACAACCTCTATTTCTATTTTTTCTTGAGCTTTTTATTAGAAAGAACACGATAAGTAAAAGCGCTAAAGTCGCAACTATGTTCCCAATATTCGAAGCAATATATTCCATAAAAGCGCAAAATTCCTTATATTTTTAATATAGAATATTGTTCTATCAATAAAGTTAGCATTAGCTAATTCTGCTGTCAACATAACTTTTTGATTTTGGTGTATACTGTTAGTAACAAGGAGTGAGATATGAGGGTAAGGAGAAATCCGGAACTTAGACAGGAAGTCTTCATACAGGCAGCAAAGACGCTCTTTCAGGAGAAGGGCTACGATGGTGTGTCTGTCAGGGATGTCTTGGCTAAGGTCGATGATAAGAGTGCATCCCCGAGTGTCTTTTATTATTATTTCAAATCAAAAGAGGATCTTTATTACTCCTGCATAAAAGCAACAAGTGAAAGCTATGTAGAAGGATTCAGGAAGATTCTAGATAGAGATTATTCCTCTTTTGAAGAGAGAATATTTGCCATCATCGACCACATAATTTCTTCATTGCTCAATGACAACAATATTGCTATGACTGGTGGTTCAGTCATGAATAGGATGTTCATCCTCGATATGAAAGAGAAGATCACTAGAGAAATTGCGACTCTTTGGAAAATTAAATTCGAAGAAAAAACTTCTAGTGATAGTGGTTATATATCCAGTTATCTAGCTGGTGGAGTTGGTGAGATGATCTACTCATATATGCTATCAGAATCAAAAGAGAAGGAAGATATAATCCTACTATCAAAAAGTATGCTTCTTTTTTGCTGTAAAACCTTAGGATATGGTAAGGATGAGATTGAAGGCATGCTCAATGCTATAGAGGAGCACATCAGACAATATCTTGACTAAAGAGAACTTGTATTTAATATTGTTGAATCGAGGTAACAATGGGTTCTCTATTACTTGCAGTAATCTATCTTATTTTTATAAGTCTTGGCCTTCCTGATTCCCTTTTGGGAGCTGCTTGGCCTGTAATGCAAAGATCTTTTTCTGTTCCTTCCTCCTATGCTGGCTATGTCTCAATGACAATTTCATTCATGACAATTATCTCAGCACTTTTAAGTCCGACTTTGATAAAGAGAGTCCATACCAAGTGGATTGTAATAGTTTCTACCTTGATGACGGTTCTAGCTCTCTTTGGTTTTTCATTTGCATCAAGCTACTTTATTCTGTTTGTCTTTTCTGTCCCATATGGACTAGGGGCAGGGTCTATCGATGCTTCTGTGAACCACTATGTAGCAAACCACTACTCAGCCTCTGTAATGAACTTCCTTCATTGCTTCTATGGCCTTGGCGCTATGATAAGTCCATATATCATGGCTATAGCACTTAAGTGTGCTAGGTGGAACGAAGGCTATAGGTGGACTGCACTGCTTCAACTATCAATAGTTGTAGTCTGTATACTTTCCTTGCCTCTTTGGAAGAAGAGTGAAGGGGGAGTTGAGGAGAAACAGAGTGAGAGCGCTGGAATACTTGAAGCGATAAGAACGCCAGGTGTTCTGATGACCCTCATTGCTTTCTATGCCTACTGTGCAGGGGAAGCAACCTGTTTTCTGTGGACCTCAAGCTACTTTGCAGAAACAAGACCTTATCTTGCAAAGGATATGATTGCATCCTTTGCTTCCCTTATTTTTTTCGGATTGATGAGTGGAAGAGTCATATCTGGTTTCATATCAAGATTTTTTGGCGATAGGATGATGATAAGGATTGGAATCTGTGTAGAGGCAATTGGTATTCTGCTGGTTTTTCTTCCTCTTGAGGGGTATTTGGTCGCTGCCATCGGTTTTGTGGTCATAGGAACTGGAATGGGGCCTATATACCCTGCGATCCAACATATGGCGCCAAAGAATTTTGGCAAGAAGAACAGTGCTGCAGTAATTGGATTGCAGATGGCTTCTGCCTACATCGGAAGCAGCTTTATGCCTATGGTATTTGGTCACATTCAGCTTCATTTAGGTATGTGGATCATGCCTTTTTATGTTTTGCTGTTTCTTGTTCTGAACATAAGTTTTCTTGAGCTTTCATATAGAAG
>JAILRW010000061.1 GCA_024698005.1 Sphaerochaetaceae bacterium
AGCTATTGCACCCATTGTGGTTATAGCAAGATACATGATCATCCACTCTGGACAGGAGTCACCCCAAATGGCAATCTTATCACCCTTCCATAAACCTATCGAAAGAAGATAGGAACGAACAATGCCGACCTTGTCACCAAGCTCCTCATAGGTCATTGTTTTCTCTTCTCCGTCCTTTTTTCCAAGGACAGTATAACAATCATATTTACCATATCTGGCAGTCAGAGCATCGATAAGGCCACAGAAGGTATACTCCCTCATTCTGACCATCTTGATTCCATCTTTTCTTACAATTGCACTTATTTCACTGTCGCTAAACATACTAAACATCTGCCATGCCTCTTGACTTTAGTCAAGGTTAACAATGCTCGAATTTAAAATAAATGGTAATTAATTACTAAAATGCCAAAATCCCCGTTTTTAAGCGTAATTTAAAGGAAAATCACTATAATTAACTATGCCTAACCAACAGCTAACTATAGTGAAATTCGCGTTTATTTGCAGATTTTTTATTTTTTAGTATAAAGAAATCTTTTTATCTTTTGAGTGCTAGTTTTCTTGAATTCTTCTTTTTGAACCTCAACCGAGTCAATTCTGTTCTGACTAGATAGCTCTGAATTTATTTTGCTTCTGAGACTCTGGACATATTCATTTATTGAAGAAACAAGATTTTCAGGTTTGAATATCTTTTTATACAAATCTTCATTGATTCTGATCAGAGCAGCAAGGCCACCATCCTTTTCAAGAACAAGAGACTCCTCAACATATGGCATATTATTTATGACAGACTCAATCTGCTCTGGGTAGATATTCTCTCCTGCAGGGCCCAAGATCATTGTCTTGATCCTACCTTTGAGCATTAAATATCCTTCTGGACTAAAGAATCCCAAGTCCCCAGTTCTGAAGTATCCATCTTCAGTGAAAGACTCCTTATTCAGCTCATCATTGTTATAGTATCCACCCATTACCTGTGGTCCTTTTACAACTATTTCGCCTACCCCTTCACTGTTCGTATCGATAAGTTTCATATCGGCATCAGGATTTGGTTTTCCTACATATGGATAACAATGTGTCTTTGGTCCATTGCCAGCTATATGAGGACTTGTTTCAGTAAGACCATAGCCCAAGGCATATGGGAAATTAGCCAAAGTAAGGAAGTTCATTACTTCTATATCAAGAGCTGCACCACCTATACCGAAGAACTTCAGTTCTCCACCAAAAGCCTCCATCAGTTTCTTTCCGATGATTCTGGCAATGAGTTTTCTTGTAAGCTTGCTGTTATATAACTTTTCGTACTTACCGCCATTTGTAATTAATGGAGCAACAGCATTCTTGTACACCTTTTCAATGATCAAAGGTACAGTCATCATTACATTTGGCCTTACGCTCTTCAAAGCAGGCAAAAGGATAGATACTGCAACAGGCCTTCCAAGGAAGTAGATTTCAAATCCACTCATCAAGCAGAGCAGATGGCCAAGAGAGAATTCATACACATGGCTCATCGGCAAGATTGATAATACTCTCCAACCAGGGGAAGAGATGCAGTAAGCAAAAACAGCTCTATCTGCATTTCTCAGTAGGTTCATGTGGGTAAGCACTACACCTTTAGAGGCTCCTGTGGTACCGGATGTATAGATTATTGAAGCTATATCACTTTCTTCAAGTTCAATCTCTCTCAGTTTGTTAACATTGAATTTTGTTCTTGTTATATCGATGCCAGGAGCTGTATCAAATTCATAATCAGATCCAAATTTTTCTACTATCTCTGCAGGGATGTGAAAAAGATCATCAAGTCTGAATACCATCAGCTTGTTTTCAAGAACAAAATTCTGTACAGACTCAAACTGCTTTTTCTGGACACAGATTGCCTTACAGCAACTATCCTGCATAGCTACTGTGGCTTCCTTACTGGAAAAACCAGGAAGAATAGGTACAGCGATACCACCTATGCTGGTAAGACCTAAGTAGAAAATCATCCACAGTGGAGATGATTCTGCAAATATACAGACCTTGTCACCCTTCTTTATTCCATGATCAAGAAGGTACTGACTTGTAGCTCTAACCTTCTTAGCAAGATAGCTATAAGTAAAGGAGAGCTCATCTTCGTGCCCAATAACTGTATAGGCACGCATGTTGTTATATTTTGATTCTATAGCGTCAACGAAATCTCTGAAGGTGTATCGCCTTATAGTGGTCATAACAAGACCATCCTCACGTTTTATCTTCTGACAAGCCTCGTTGCTATAATCAATATTTACCTTTTCTTTCATTATAAATAGCCCTCATAGAGCTTTCCACGCTCACATACAGTATAAGACATTTCAGGGTGTGACATAAATGCAATATTGTTTACCAATTCTACTGTATTGTTATTATTTGACACATGTACGAAGTATATTTCTTTCCCTGAAAGAGAAAAGGACGATAGAAATTTCATTGCCTGGTCATTACTTAGATGTCCCCTTTCTCCTCTAACTCTCTGCTGAAGATAGTATGGATATGGTCCATTCTTCAGCATCTTTTCATCATAGTTACTCTCAAGGAAAATCAGTTTAGCTCTAGCGGCAATTGCCATACTCTCTTCAGAGTAAACACCTGTATCTGTCATAAGAAAGATTCTTTCACCACTCTCATGAACTATCTCATAACCACAGCTGCCAGCACTGTCATGACTAGTTTTGAATGGATACAAAGTAAAAGAGCCACAACATATAGTATCCCCAAAATTGAATAGCTTTATTTTATCATCATCAAGACCAAGACGTAGTAAAGCCTTCTCTTCATGAGCTCTTGCTATCTGAGAAAGATATACAGGAAGATGTGTTGCTCTGTAGAACACACCCATTCCCTTGCTGTGGTCAGGATGCATATGTGTTATGAATAATCCTCTCAATGAATCAAATGGAACATTGACAATTTCTAGACGTTTTTTAAGGCCTGTCAATGTAAGACCAATATCGATGAGAATTGAATCTTTACCATCATAAAAAACATAGCAATTGCCACAGCTTCCACTTGTAAGTACAGAATACCTGATCATGAATTGGCCTCAATAAAATCCTTATCAAAACCAATCACAGCCTTGCTCTTGTTCCTAAGGACTGGAAGCTTAAGCAATTCTATATGTTCCTGGACCTCTTCCTTTGGGTCGAACTCCATATATTTATATCCATTCTTTATGAAGAACTTCGATTCTTTATCAATAAACTCATCACTATCACAGCATTGGAAAATACTGTCCCATTCCTTTTGAGCAAGTTTCCTATCTTTTAAATCTACAAACTGGAACTCTCTTCTTCGTTCCTTCATATATCTTATTGCCTTCTGTGTTTCTTTACTTGAGGCGGTTCCTATAATCTGAATCATGGTTACTTTTTTCAACCTTCCGCTTTTGTTTGTCAATACTTGTCATATTGACTATACCCTTCATGAAGTCTATATTTTTCAAAGTATTTAGGAGATTTTCATGAACGCAAGAATTAAGCAGATTCTGCAGTATACACCTTCTGATGAACTTGTTTCTGCAGAGGGCTGGGTTAGAACCAAGAGAGATAGCAAGAACGTTTGCTTTCTTGAGATAAATGATGGTTCCTGTCTAAAGGGACTCCAGGTTGTTGTGGACAAGGAAAATTTCAACCAGCAGGAGCTTCTCGACTCTATCACAACTGGTGCTTCAGTTATTTGTAAGGGACCTATCGTTCAGAGCCAGGGTGGAAACCAAGCTGTTGAGATGAGCCTCAAAGAGCTCGAGGTCACAGGTGTTTGTCCAACCGATTACCCTCTTCAGAAGAAGAGACATACTATCGAGTATCTCAGAGAGATTGCACACCTTAGACCAAGAACAAATATCATTGGTGCTACAATGAGAGTTAGAAACACTCTTGCATATGCAATCCACTCCTTTTTCCAGGAAAATGGTTTTGTCTATGTCAACACTCCTCTTATCACAGGTAGTGACTGTGAGGGTGCTGGTGAGATGTTCCAGGTAACCACTCTTGATCTCAACAATCTTCCAAAGAACGAAGATGGTTCTGTAGATTTCTCAAAGGACTTCTTTGGCAAGCAGACATCACTCACTGTTTCAGGTCAGCTTGAGGGTGAGACTTATGCTACAGCACTCAAGAATATTTATACTTTCGGACCAACATTCAGAGCAGAGAATTCAAACACAACAAGACATCTTGCTGAGTTCTGGATGGTTGAGCCTGAAATGTCATTCTGTAAGCTCGATGGAGACATGGAACTTGCTGAAGCTTTCCTCAAGTATATCTTCAAGGCTGTTCTTGATAAGAATGCTGAGGATATGGACTTCTTTGATAAGTTCGTTCTCAAGGATAACATCAAGACACTTGAACATGTAATCAACACTCCATTTGCTCACATGACTTATACTGAAGCCATCAAGGTTCTTGAGCAGAATAATGATAAGTTTGATTATCCAGTTCAGTGGGGTTCAGATATCCAGACTGAGCACGAAAAGTATCTTTCAGAAGTTTACTGTAAGCGCCCAGTAGCAGTAACTGATTATCCAAAGGAAATCAAGTCCTTCTATATGAAGCAGAATGATGATGGAAAGACAGTAGCAGCTATGGATATTCTCGTTCCAAGACTTGGTGAGATTATCGGTGGTAGTGAAAGAGAAGCAGATCTCGATAAGCTCAAGACAAGAATGGCTGAGCTTGGCCTTAACGAAAAGGATTACTGGTGGTATCTCGATCTCAGAAAGTATGGTTCAGTTCCTCATGCAGGCTTCGGCTTAGGATTTGAGAGAGCTGTTCAGTACGTAACTGGTGTACAGAACATAAGAGACGTTATCCCATATCCAAGATACGTCCGCTCCGCAGAGTTCTGATTTTCACAACTGTTTTAGTTTGGCTTTGTAATTTCTGTTACAAAGCCATTTTTGTCATTAATTATTCTATATCTTTAAATATTATCTAGTTATCATAATTTATTGTTTCTTAATAAATTATATTGTCATCTCAATAGTTCTTACTCAATCCATTTTAAAAGGATACTTTGATTCTAGGGTATCTGGTTGAAACATCGTTAATTTAGCACCTGAGATTGGTTCTATTGATCCTGATTTTTTATCTAGTAAGCTTTAAGAGTTCCTTTGCATCATTTATTTGTTTTATGCTTATGTTCCATAGAACGTCAAACTAGCATTGCTCTAGGCTTCGTAGTCCATGGCCTCCTGAGAATTGAAGTTGACATCAGGGAGTTTTTGAAGCAAACTACCCCATGGAAGGATACCTTGATTCCAGGGTATCTGGTTGAGACCCCGTGATCTTAGCACCCAAGGCCAGCTTTTCAGAGTTGGCCTTCTTTATATAAATATCTTTGATATCCTTTTCTCTATTGATTTTATAGACGACAATCTCCTTATTCTCATTCAGGTTCTTGTTCTCTAGGTTTCTTATTATTGAATTTCTTTTTGCATCGACGACAATCACTGACACATCGGCCTTCTGTGATGCTTTTCTGATATTAGAGTTAAGTATTCCCGAATTTATATATTTAAAATCGAATGTCCTCCCATCTGACGACATAACAGATATACCATCGGCAAGAGAATAGTTATCAAAGAATTTTTCTCCAATAATATTGTTATGCATCCTATCCATGTATCTTGGAAGATGAATCAACTTGTAATTTTCAACAATCTGAGTGAGCCGTGCAAAGATATAATCCTTATGCATTGGAAGGTCGTGGTTATCATTTTTCATCTCGTATAGGACCTGTAGTCCATTTTCCATCTCGACTTTTTGATAGTGAAATATAATATCTTTTATTTTTGGTAAGTCTAAGCTGTCAATTGATTGTTTGTAATAACTTTTTTTAAACGTGCCATAATATTTCTTTCTAAGTCTTTTTCTACAATTAGAGTTTGTACTTTTCCAAATAAAATATTTTTAGTTTTGTGATAATAACAAACCATGATATGCACTATTTCGTTCATCTAGAAACTCGATAACCAATTAGGCACTTAAATTTTTTATTATCCATTTTTTCAAATC
>JAILRW010000062.1 GCA_024698005.1 Sphaerochaetaceae bacterium
TCTTCATAAAGATTGTCAAATAATGGATAGAGAACAATTGAAAACAGGTATCCCAAAGATAGACCTACGATTACATCTACTGGCCAGTGGACACCGAGATAGTTTCTCGATAGTCCAATCAACAGAGGCAGGATGATGAACAGCATTCTTATTACTTTATTCTTGAATACCATTCTCAATAGAGGATAGAAAACAGAGGCACTAGCTGAGTGGCCAGAAGGGAATGAGTATCCTGTTGCTGTTCCGACTCTTAATGGAGATAGATCTTCATGCTTCATGAAGGGGCGGGGTATCTTAAGAATAGTTTTAATTGTGTTTCCAAGTGTAAGTACTAAAGAGAAAGAGATAGCGATGATATATCCAAGCTTCTTATTTATGCAGAGATAGACAACTACCATGATAGGAACCAATATCTCGACCTCTGTTACTGCAGAAAAAAGGTTTGCTAACAGATCGAGTAGTGGAGTTCTTATGTTTTCCAAGAATTTTAGAATGAAATACTGCATTTAAATCCCTTTATTTTGTTAATATATCATAGGAAAAGGGGAATTACGAAGTCTGTGAAAAAGGTTGGCAAGTTTTTATTTCTAGTTTTTCTGACACTAGGTGCAGCTTTTCTCGCTTCTCTAGCTTTTCCAAGTCGATTCTTGGAGAATGGAATTCCTCTTCTAGCATTCATCTCTCTTTTGCCGATGTTCTATGTGATAAACAAATCCTCCTGGTGGTACACCTGGTTCTTAGGAATTCTTTATGGATTTGTTTTTTACCTTGAGTATAACTTCTGGCTAAAGACCTTCCATCCTCTTGCAATCTTGATAGCTCCAGTTCTTGAGTCAGTACAGTATCTTGTCCTGTTCCCTGTTCTCAAGAGTGCAAGAAGCCTCTTCAAAAAGAGATATTATCTAGTTCAGGCGCTTTTCTACTCTGCATATCTCTATCTCACACAACAGGGCTTTCTTGCATACCCTTATGGCAATTTGACTGCTGCAATCTATGAGTTCACTTCTTTTATCCAGATTGTTTCCATAACTGGAATCTGGGGACTTGGTTTCTTGATGGTCCTTCCTCAGACTCTTCTTTCTGAGATGCTCTGTGAAAGAAGGGTGTACAGAAAGGATCTTGCTATCATATCTATTCTTCTAATTGTAAATGAGTGCTATGGCCTTACTGTTTTGAAATATTACAGGACCAAGGAACCTTCTGATTCTGTAAGAATTGCAGCAGTACAGCACAACGCTGATACCTGGAAGGGTGGCTACTACACTTATGTTGAGAACTTCCATAACCTTAGAGATCTGACTATCGAAGCGATGAAGGAAAATCCTGATATGGTTGTCTGGTCTGAAACGGCCTTTGTTCCATCAGTTCCATGGCATGAGAAGTATCCATCAAATAGCTATACCAGTGCTCTCTGCGACGAATTTGTAAACTTTGGTCTAACTCTCGGTGTCCCTTTGATAACTGGAAACCCAGAGGGTGTTATAAAAGATGAATCGCTTCCTCCTTTCCTTGATGACGGATCTTGGAACTGGAAGACCTACAATACTGTAATTCACTTTGCAGATGGTTCAGTTCAGGGAACCTACAGGAAGCAGCACCTTGTTCCATTCACTGAGCATTTCCCTTATGAAAAGCAGTTGCCTACTGTCTACAGAATCCTAAAGGAGCACGATTACAAGTGGTGGGAAACTGGTACAGAAGCTGTAGTTTTTAAATACAAGGACCTTCAGTTCTCAACACCTATCTGTTTTGAAGACACATTTGGTGTTCTTTCTGCTGAGTTTGTAAAGAACGGAGCAGATATGATAATAAATCTGTCCAATGACTTCTGGTCACAGGCAGTCCAGGCCGAAAGGCAGCACATGCAACTTGCTGCCTTTAGAGCAATAGAGAATAGAAGGCCACTATTAAGAAGCACAAACAGTGGAATTACCTGTCTTGTACTTCCTTCTGGTGATATTATCGACCCTCTGCAGCCATTTACCATGACCTACCATGTATATGATGTACCAGTGGGGCAGAAGGAGTCTTTGACTTTCTATACAAGGCACCCTGATCTTTTCGGTAAATTGTATTTAATTCTTTCTCCTATATTGTTTATTTATGGAATATTTATATCCATAGAGCGAAAAAAGAGAGAAGAATTCCTTGCTCTTGTCTCTAAATATGAGCATATCTTCGACTCTGTTGATGACCGTTATGAATGTTAACTTCTTGTATTGGAAACATATAGAAATTTGTCAAAAAATAATGGGTAAAAACGTTGACATAAAAGTTATTAACTGTTAGATTCTTTTATGTCCTGTGGGAGTAGCGAAGCTGGTTATCGCGCTGGCCTGTCACGCCGGAGATCGCGGGTTCGAGCCCCGTCTCTCACGAACTAAACAAGTCCTTACGAAAGTAGGGACTTGTTTGTTTTATACGCTGTTT
>JAILRW010000084.1 GCA_024698005.1 Sphaerochaetaceae bacterium
ATGCATTGAAAGTACTGCAACACCGCAGTCTATTACGTCCATGCCATACCAGGAGCAGTACTTTGCAATTGTACCGCCGCCTCCGATATCGACCTTTGCCATTTCAGCCATCTGGAACTTGACCTTGTTCTTGTCCATTACGGCTCTGAGCTTTGCGATGAACTCAGGGTTGGCATCACTTGCACCACTCTTGCCTCTAGCACCAGTGTATTTGTTGAATACAACGCCACCAGAGAGGGTAGAAGAGTTGTCCTTGTCGTAGAGCTCAGCGTGCTGTGGGTCGTAGGCACTGTTGACGTCACTTGAGAGCATGTAGGAAGTTCTTAAGCAGCGTCTAAGAGTGAGACTGTCTGTGATTGAACATTTTGCAAGAATCTCGGCAACTGTATTTTCGAGGATAAGTGAATCCATACCTGTTGCACCAACAGAGCCAATCTCTTCCTTGTCAACGAGGAGACAGCAAGCAGTTCTCTCAGGAGTTCCTTCATAATCTAGGATTGCCTTCAAGGAAGTGTAGGCACAGACTCTATCATCCTGACCATATGCGAGTACCATCGATCTATCAAGGCCCATATCTCTAGCCTTTCCTGCGGGAACAACCTCGAGTTCTGCTGAGATAAAGTCTTCTTCTTCGATATCATAGCGCTCCTTTAGGATTGCCATTATTGCTTTCTTGCCCTTGTCCTTTTCCTCGCTGTCATCATTTGGTGTGAGTCCTACTACTAGATCAAGCTCTTCACCCTTGATGAATTCAGCGGCAGTCTGTTTCATCTGGTCCTGAGCGATGTGAGGGAGGATATCAGAGATACAGAGTGCTGTATCATCCTCATCTTCTCCAATTTCTACCAAGGCTGCAGTACCATCCTTTTTAAATACGACACCGTGAATAGCCAAAGGCATGGTTACCCACTGGTACTTCTTGATTCCTCCATAGTAGTGAGTATTGAGGTATACAACGCCTTCCTTCTCGAAAAGGGGCTTCATCTTCAAATCGAGTCTTGGTGAATCTATGTGAGCGCCGAGGATATTCAAGCCCTCCTCAAGCTTTGCATTTCCTATAATGAAAAGTGCTATGGACTTGTCTCTATTGACATAGTAGACTCGGTCTCCTGGGACAAGAGTTTCCTTCTCGCAAAGCTCTACGAAACCCTTTGCTCTTGCCATTTCAATTGAGAAGCTTACGCACTCTCTTTCTGTCTTTCCTCTGTCTAGAAAGTTCTTGTAGTTATCTATAAGTGAACGATCCATATTTATCTCCTTTTGAGAGAATATCATTTGTAGCGAATTTTGTCCTTTGGTTTAATATATATATATGAATATAGGTATATTAGGCTGTGGCCATATTGCAAAAAAAGTTGTCGGAATGCTTGTCTCTCTTGAGGGCGTAGAGGTTGTTGCCTGTGCTGCAAGAAGCCTTGAGAAGGCAAAGGAGTTTGCAAAAGAGTTGTCGATTCCTCATTTCTATGGTTCATATGAGGAGCTGGTCCAGGATGATAATGTTGAGCTTGTGTATATCACAACCATCCACTCTCTTCACCTTGAACATATGCTGCTCTGTTTGGAGCATGGCAAGAATGTAATCTGTGAAAAGGCTTTCACTATCAACGAAAAGGAAGCAAGGATTGTTTTTGATAAAGCCAAAGAGAAGAATCTCTTTGTATGTGAAGCTATCTGGACAAGGTATCAGCCTGCCAGAAGGATGATCGACGATCTTGTTGGAAGGATTGGAAAGATACAGAGCATAGAAGCTTGTCTTGGATATAATCTGATGCACAAGGAGAGGGTAAGGAGAGCTGATATGGGAGGAGGTGCACTTCTTGATATCGGAGTATATCCTATCAACTTTGTTCTAATGGTACAGAACAAGGCAGAGATTGTTGATGTCTCCTCTGTCTGCATCAAGAGTGAGGAGGATGTTGATATAAGGGATGAGATTCTCTTTTCCTTCTCTGATGGTTCCACTGCTCATATGAAGTGTGATGCAGAAGCTGACTGCAAGAATGATGGAATTATTCAGGGCTCGCTTGGAAGAGTGGAAGTAGATAACATAAACAACCCAACTGAAGTAAGACTATATCTTGGGAATACAAACCCTGTTCTTGTTGAAAAATATGAAATCACACACAGCTTCAACGGTTATGAATATGAATTCCTTGAAGCCAAGAGGGCAATTAAAGAGGGCAGGAAAGAGTGTGAGAGTATGCCTTGGTCAGAGACAATTAGGGTTATGGGGCTGATGGATAACCTTAGATCTGATTGGAATGTAAAGCTTAAGAATGAATAAAAAATGCCACTAGGAATTTAGAAAAAGCATTTATCCTAGTGGCAAGTCAATTAATCCCAATCTTATCAGTTGCCTGATTCATAAGAGAAAACAAGGACTAATAGACAAAGTTACAACAACTTTCAGACTTTTAATTCAAAATCTTTTGTAAAGATATTTCCTTCTCTGTCTGTGGCTGTGACTGTGAGAGTGAAGGTGGAACCCTCAGCTGTGTCTCTATCGACGATGAGTCTGGTTCCATTGAGCTGAGAGGAACTATCTGCTCTCAATACTCTTGTATAGGCTGAAGTGTTAACTAGTCTTGCTCCTTCTCCAGAGAGTTTAACTTCTACTTCTACACCGTAAAGGTTTTCGCTTCCAGAGTTGGTTATTGTGAAGCTGACAGGAATCTGTACTCCCTTCACGAGAGCGTCAGCTCTGTATCCACCAAGCTTGAGAGAATCAATTTCAACTGACTTCCAGAGGGCTTCAAAACAGGCACCGTTGCCAGTAAGGGTGTACTCTGTCTCGCCTTTTTCTATATAGGCGCCAGTGGTTCTGTCTACGAAACCTGCAAAGATTGCTCCTTCCTGATCATCGATACTTGGGACAGCAACTGTATCTCCACTCTTTGCTTCGATGAGGCCACTGTCATAGCCTGTTCTTGAATCTGTGAAGGTAACACCGCTAGTGAAGATTGCGTAAAGCTCCTGGCTTGTCAAAGGCATCGAGATAGTCTCTCCTGCTTTGTAATCAATGGTATCAGGAGTAAGGCCAAAGCCTGCAAGCTGTCCAGCATAGGAGGTTCCTTCTATGTAGGTTGGAAGGGTTACTTCTTCTCCTGGAGTGCAACTCTTGCTTGAGACGATAGAGAAAGCATAGCCATCTCCACTGCTTTCAGCATTGATTGTCAAT
>JAILRW010000103.1 GCA_024698005.1 Sphaerochaetaceae bacterium
TTACTGCCGACAGGGTATCATTGCCGGTATCGTCCTTGCTTTTGCTCGTGCTCTTGGCGAATACGGTGCAACTAGCATGCTTATTGGCTACACTCCAGGAAGAACTGCCACCATCTCGACGACGGTCTATCAGATGTGGAGGACCAATAATGAGAGAGAGGCCTTCATCTGGGTAATGATAAACCTTGTCATCTCCATGGTCGTTCTGCTGGCAGTCAACCTTCTGGAAAGGAGGAAGCCATGAGCCTGTATGTAGATATAAAGAAGAGACTTGGTTCTTTCACTCTCAAGACTAAATTTGAAACCGATTCTCTGATAACTGGACTCCTCGGAGCTTCTGGCTCTGGAAAAAGCATGAGCCTTAAGTGTATTGCAGGCATTCAGAAGCCAGATGAAGGTGTGATTATGCTTGATGGTGAGGTCCTTTTTGATAGCAGCAAGGGGATCAATATCCGTCCTCAAGATAGGCATGTTGGCTATCTTTTTCAGGAGTATGCACTCTTTCCAAACATGAGTGTAAAGAAGAACATTCTTGCAGGAATGTCCCATGTCAAGGATAGATTGGAAAGAGAAAGAAGACTTGAAGCGGTAATATCTCTTATGAAACTAGAGGGACTGGAAGAGCACAGACCCTCACAGCTTTCTGGAGGACAGGCGCAGAGAGTTGCACTTGCAAGAATTATAGTAAGTGAACCAAAGCTATTGCTGCTGGATGAACCTTTCTCCGCACTGGACAACCACCTGAAGGATAGCATTCAGGTAGATATGAAACACCTAATTGAAAAGTTAGGAACTCAGAGTATTCTTGTCACACACTCTGTTACTGAGGCTTTCCGCCTTTCAAACAGTATCTCAGTTATGGAAGATGGTTGTGTGATCAGGAGTGGAAAGTGTGAAGAGCTCCTTTCAGATCCTCAAAAAGAAGGGTGTGCAAGGCTCTTTGGTCATAGGAATATCTTCCAATTCATAAAACGGGATGGAAATCTGTATATTCCTGAGCTACAGCTTTCGCTCAGAGCAGAAGACGATATCCCTGAAGGTGCTGATAAAATTTCAATTACAGATGATGCGATCAAAGCAGGAGGCTTGATCAAGGTAAACGGAGTTGAAGTATTGAAGGAGGAAAGGGGAAGCTCCCTTTTGGTAGATATTGGCGGAGAGAGGAAGCTTTGGTGGAAGACCGAGCTTCATGATGTTGATCATATTGCAATAGACACAGCACGTTGTCTGTTCTTAAGATAGAAGACGGTATGCTGGACAATTTTTGTAGGAAAATTACATATCTCAGACTTTCAGTAACGGACAAGTGCAATCTGCGCTGTCGTTATTGCATGCCATTAGAAGGAGTTTGTTCTCTTCCCCATGAGGAGATACTAACTCAGGAGGAGATGGTCATGGCAGTAAAGGCATCTGCGTCTCTGGGCATAAGAAAGGTGAGAATTACTGGTGGAGAGCCACTAGTAAAGAAGAATATTCTGCAGATTGTAGATGCTGTTTCCCATGTTGATGGAATAGAGAATGTCTCTATGACTACCAATGCAACCTTACTTTCTCCCATAGCCAAGGATTTAAGAATGGCGGGGCTTAAGAACATAAATATCAGTCTGGATACTCTCGATCCTGAAAAATATAGGACCATAACTCGCATAGGCAGCCTTGGTGATGCACTTGAAGGCCTCGAAAGTGCCCTTTCAGCTGGTTTTGAGAAGGTCAAATTGAATACTGTTCTCATGGGCAGTTTCAATGACGATGAAATAGAGGAACTTGCGAACTTGACTCTCAAATATCCTGTTGATGTGCGCTTTATTGAGCTAATGCCTATGACTAGTGACGAGTTCTTCTCTCCAGGTTTCTACATAAGCAATAAAAAAGTGCTTGAAGCACTCCCAATGCTTGAGCGCCTCAAGAGGGATGACTCTGTTGCCAAGCTTTATCATCTTCCAAACGCAAAGGGAAATATTGGGCTCATCAGTCCACTTAGTGACCTCTTCTGCTCATCTTGTAACCGAATAAGATTAACAGCTGATGGATATGTAAAACCTTGTCTTCACAGCAGGGTAGAATATCCAATAAAGGGATTGAACTACGAAGAGATGGTTGAAGTTCTCAAAAAGGCAATTCTTTCCAAACCAGAGAAGCACAGCAAACTCTCCTATGAAGAGAGAAGTGATGCTGGTAGATTCATGAATGCAATAGGAGGCTAAGATGTCAGATTTTACTCATTTCAATGACCAGGGAAGGGCAAAGATGGTAAATGTGGGAGATAAGGATGTGACCCACAGAACTGCTCAGGCCTCTGCTAGTGTGCTTCTGAACAAGGAAACTTTCGAAAAGGTAAGAAGTGGTGGGATGAAGAAGGGAGATGTGCTCTCTGTGGCACAGGTTGCAGGAATTATGGGAGCAAAGCGCACCTCTGATATAATCCCAATGTGTCATCCAATTCTCATAAATGGTATAGATCTAAAACTCTCTTTGAATGAAGAGAAGTGTTCTGTCGATATCCTCTCTTCTGTTGAATGCAACGGTAATACTGGAGTTGAGATGGAAGCTCTCACAGCTGTCTCCATCGCCGCACTCACTGTGTATGACATGTGCAAGGCAATACAGAAGGATATTGTTATAACCAACATCCAGCTTGAAAGAAAGACAGGTGGGGTCCATGGGGACTTTGAAAGATAAGAGGAGTCCAGAGACAACACCAGAACGAAGCAGTATCATGGCCAAAATAAGGGCAAAAGATACCAAAATCGAGGTTTTCTTTCGCAAGGAACTTTTTCATCGTGGCTATCGCTACAGAAAGAATGTAAAAAGACTTCCAGGTACTCCCGACCTTTATTTCAAGCGATTCAAGACGGTCATATTTATAAATGGATGCTTCTGGCATCATCACACTCGCTGTCGTCTTGCTACCAGTCCAAAGACCAATTCTGATTTCTGGATTGCAAAGTTTGCAGCAAACGTTTCTCGTGATGAAGCAAATATTGACAAGCTAAGACAGATGGGGCTAAAGGTTATTGTCCTTTGGGAGTGTCTTGTGAAAAGCATGATGAAGGATGAGAAATTGAAGGAGCAAATCATTTCAGAAGTGCTGGATTTCATGATTGATAGCAAAGAAGATTATCTAATTCTTGAATAAAAAATTACTAGGACATCATATGTCCTGCAAGTCTTGTTATCTTGGTCTCATCAGGAGGATGATATGGATAACAAGGTTTTTGGTAGGGTAGATGTTCCAAGACTCAGACAGACTCTTTTGACTCTTTCAAACCTCGAGGCAACTGGAGAGATCATCGATAACTGGTATCTTGAGATGAAACTTAAAGAGAAAGTTTTTGAAATCTTCAAAAGAGCAGGACTTGTAGAGACCACAAAGTTCTTCAAGAATGATGCAACTAGCTGGGATAAAGCGATGCTTGCTCCTTATAGAATTGGTATTTCAAGACTATTTCATTCCGGTGAGGCGTGGACTATCTATAGCGCATAAGCTATTTCAGTAATATAATTGATTTCATGAAACATATTCTGTGCTTCGGTGATTCAAATACCTTCGGTTCAAAAACTGAAAGTATAGGTCGCTATGACTATGCTGACAGATGGACTATAAAGTTGAACAAGCTTCTTGGAGAAGACTTTCACATTATAGAAGAGGGCCTTGGCGGTAGGACCACGGTCTTTGACGATCCATTCGAACCAGGCAAGAGGGGATTGGATGATATTGATAATATCCTTGACTCTCACAAACCTCTCGATCTGGTTATCGTTATGCTTGGAACAAATGATACCAAGCAGGTTTTCAACGCCTCTGTTAAGAGCATCGCCTATGGACTTGAAGTGATAATTGAAAGGATTAGGGCACATGAATGTGGAGAGCCAGAAATCCTTATCATATCACCCATATTGATCGCAGAAGATGTAGAAAACAGCCGGTTTGTGTCTTTTGATAAAAGTTCTCATTTCAAGAGTCTTGAGTTTGCCTCCTGTTTTGAAAAGACAGCAAAGAAGATGGATACATTCTTCTTTGACGCAGCTATGGTTGCCCACTGTGGATCTGATTCTCTTCACATGACAAAAGAGAGCCATGACTCACTTGCCAAGGCTCTCCTTCCGGTAGTTAAAGATATTCTTTCCTGATTATCTCTTCTTGTTCTTTCTGTAGCTTGAAGTGTAGGAGGCTGCATCGACTAGCTCTCCCACGATGTCGCAGAAAGGAGTAGGGATGTTGTGTTTTTTTCCTAGGCGCGAAACTTCGTGGCAGAAGTAATCATTCTCTGTTCTCTTTGCTGCTTCCACATCTTGAAGCGTACTGGATTTTCCTTCCTCATCCATACAGCCCCAGGAGTAGACACTTGAGTATGCATCCTCCTCTGTCAGGTTGACGCCCTCTGCCTTGCCAACCGCTACAACTTCCTTTGTGGTTCTGAATGCGGCTTTTTTATAGTCTTCATTGTCAAGCATTTCGCCATAAGTTGACCCCAGGATGGCAGAAATCGAGTTCTGTGAGACGTTTCTCATGAACTTTATCCAGAGAGCTTTATGAATATCTTCTGGAATGACTGCCTCAACTCCTGATTCGTTGAAAAGTTTGGCAATTGAGATGATCCTCTCACTTCTTGAATTGTCCTTCTCTCCAATTCTGACCTTCACTTCTGATGACGTGATTATATTATCAACATGAAGTGAAGAGACCAGCGTAAAGCCATAGATTACCTTCTCTTCACCAAAAGCCTCTGAAAGGATTCTTTCACTTACAATTCCATTCATAAGAGACAGGATTGTTGTGTTCTCTCCAACAAAAGGGCGGATCATATCAAGAGCAGACTCAAGCTGGAAGTTCTTGAGAGCTATGAGCAGAAGATCTGCCTTGTCAGCTTCATCTGGAGTCAAAAGCTTAAGATTGATCTTTTCTCCATTTATCTCCAGAGGCTTTCTTGTATACCTTTGTTTTCTTTCATCATCGACGATGAATGCAAAGTCACAGTGTTCTGCAAGCTGCTTTCCTACAACCGCACCAACGGCTCCGGCTCCAATAAGTCTTACTTTCATTTGTTCTCCCTTGCATCTTCAAAAAGTGCCTTCATTGTTGGGTTGTCCTTTGTCAAACTCTTGATTGTGAGCTTGTCTGCCTTGTCATTTGCAAGTCGCAGATTTCTTTCCGAGTTCAATAGATCATCCTTGACCTTCTGAAGCTGATCAATTGAGTTGTCAATTTCCTTTATCGCCTTGGCAAAGCGCTCCTGTGCCAGTCGATAGTTGTTGCCAAACCTCTCCTTGAAGTCCAGAAGGGCTTCTTCAAAGTGGGTGACATCTATACTTTTCTTTCTTTCAACCTCGAGCTCTCGCTTGAATTCGATGGTCTTCAAGCTCGCATTTTTCAAAAGAGAGATGATCGATAGGAAGAACTGAGGCCTGATAACATACATCTTTTCATACTGATATACCTCATATATTCCATCGTTATAGAGTTCATTGTCTGCTTCAAGCATCGATACGAGGACAGCGTATTCACAATTCTTCTCTCTTCTATCCTTATCAAGTTCCTTGAAGAAGTCTTCGTTCTTATGCTTGGTGGCAGTAGTGTCCATTTCGTTCTTCATTTCGAACATAATAGATAAGAATTCTACACCGTCTTCTGTATAGTCACGGTAGATGAAGTCTCCCTTGCTACCAGATCTTGCATCGTTGTCCTTCTCGAAATAGGCTCGAGGGAATGCAGTTGCTCTGTTGCGATTAAAGAGTATCATGCAGTGCTGCTCAAGTGTTTCGCCCACCATTTTAGTTGACAGCTTTGCCTTGAAATCGCGATAGCGCTGGATCTCCTCATCCTTCTCAAGTAGCCTGGTTTCGTATGCGTCCTTGAGGGATGTGAGCTTGAGCTCGTTTTCGCTCTTCTGACTTTCAAGCTTTCCCTTTAGTGTTGTTATCTCAAGTTCCTTTTTGGCTAGGTTTTCACCAAATTCTTTTTTGTTTTCCAATAGGGCAAGAGCCTTATCGTTTTCACTATTGGAAAGCTTGTTCTTGATCTGAGATATTTCGGCGTCCTTCTTGACGATGGCCTCCTGGATGGCAATCTTCATCTCCCCATCCTTCTTCAGGAGCTCCTCTCTGAGCTTTGCGATTTCTGCATCCTTGCCCTGAGAGAAGGAAAGAAGGTTTGCCTTCTCTTCAGCCTTTCTCTCTTCAATGCTGCTCTTTAACTCATTGAGCTCAGAATTGAACCTCTCTTTTAGAAGCTCCTCCTGATTCTTGAGCTGCTGGATATCACTTTCCCTCTTTGCTAGCTTCTGCAAATACTCCTCGTTGGCCTTGGCCAGTGCGAGATGGATTTCATTTTCAAGATTAGTCTCGTATTGTTTTCTGTTATTCTCGATTGATTTCTCAAATTCCGAGTCGCGGACCTGTTTGACTATGGCTGCATAGCCTGCCTGGTCAACCTGGAATACCTTCCCACAGTGTGGGCACTTGATCTCTTCGTTAATCATCTCACCTCCAGCTTCTGTAAATTATAGAAGTAAAAGGCTTGAACAGAGAAGGGCAATGTGGAGGAAATAACAGGCAAGGGGGTAGATTTTTCCAAACGCCTTCTTGTACCTAAAAATTGAGAATTCGTACTAATAAAAGAATTTAGTTTTCGACACCATGTTGGAAAAGTTTTCAACAATAAGTATTATGGACGGGATGGCTATTTCTCATGACAGTAAAATCAATATGCTTGAAGGAAGAATCTGGACCAAGCTGATACTATTTGCTTTTCCTATAATCCTCTCAAGTTTTCTTCAACAGCTCTTCAACTCTGCAGATATTGCTGTCGTTGGCCACTTCGCTGGTAGCACCTCCCTTGCCGCTGTTGGCTCGACAGGCTCTATTATCAGCCTCTTTATCAACATCTTTGTCGGTTTTTCTGTTGGGGCCAATGTACTAATTGCAAGGTGTATCGGAGAAGGAAACGAGGAAAGGGTAAAAAGGGCAATCCCTACGGCCTATTCGATTGGAATAATTGGGGGCTTCATACTTATCGCTCTTGGTTGGTTTGTCGCAGTGCTTCTGCTGGAAATGATAAACACTCCACAGGAAGTACTCCCTCTCTCAACGCTCTATTTGAGGATCTACTTCTTTGGTATGCCATTCTCGATGGTCTATAATTTCAGTTCCGCAATACTGCGCTCAAATGGAGATACCAAAAGACCTCTCTATGCACTATTTGCAGCCGGGGTACTGAATGTAATTCTCAACCTCATATTTGTAATTGTCTTCAAGATGGGAGTTGCCGGTGTCGCCCTTGCAACTGTGCTGTCAAACAGTGTGAGTGCATTCATCGTCACTCTGTTCCTTGTAAACGAAAAGGGGATGATGCACCTCGATCTCAGGAATCTTAGAATCTACAAGGAGGAGTTTAGCTACATAGTCAAAATTGGCTTTCCTGCAGGGCTTCAGGGTGCAATCTTCTCCTTTGCCAACACTTCTATCCAGTCGGGTATAAACAGCTTTGGTACTCAGGCTATAGCCGGATCCGCTGCCTCAAGCAACTTCAGTGTGCTTTCATTCTACATGGTGTCTGGCTTCAACCAGGCAACTATGACCTTCACAAGCCAGAACTTCGGAGCTAGGAAGTATGATAGAGTAAAACGCGTCTACGCTGATGCACTGCTTCTGGCCATGCTCTTTACAGCTACTTTGAGTGGAATCTTCTGGATTTTCCGCTATCCACTTTTATCTCTTTTCACTTCAGACAGAGAGGTAATGGAGTACGCGATCATAAAGATGATGTTCATGGAGGTGCCACACTGGATGATTGCCTCCTATGAAATATCTGGCTCTTCCCTGAGAGGTATTGGAAAGTCGATGCTGCCAACAGCATTGATGATAATCGGAACCTGTATCTTCCGTGTATGCTGGGTAGTTTTTGTGCTTCCTCTTCACCATACTCTCTACATGCTTTATGTAATCTATCCACTCTCCTGGATCGTTACAGCAGCATTGGTCATTCCAGCTCTTGCATTAGAGATGAAGAAGGTGCTTGTCTAAAAGCTTTGTTGACTTGTGCTCTTTGATATAGTTAGACTCAAAACAAGGAAGGAAAAAGCGAAATGACAGAAATTTCTACATCTAAAGCACCTGCTGCAATTGGACCTTATTCTCAGGCTTTCAAGGTCTGTGGCCTTGTTATTACTTCAGGTCAGATTCCTGCTTCTCCAGAAACCGGAGAAATCGTAGGGTCAACAATTGAGGAACAGGCAGAACAGTCCTGCAAGAATGTTGGAGCAATCCTAGAGGCTGCCGGTACTGGCTTTGAAAGAGTTGTAAAAACTACCTGTTTTCTTGCTGATATGGCAGATTTTGCTGATTTCAATGCAGTTTATGCCAAGTATTTTGTAAGTAAGCCAGCAAGAAGCTGTGTCGCTGTAAAGACGCTTCCAAAGAATGTGCTCTGCGAAATCGAAGCGATTGCAGAAGCCTAAGAGGCAAAAGTCTCCATCCTGTGCGATGGAGCTTTTTTGTGCATAGGAGTTTTGAATAATGGAAATTAATGCATATCTAGCGAGTATGAAGGATGAATTCAGGGAGAAGTTTGGCCTTGAATTCATTTCAGCCTATGATGGCTGCGCTATAGCTGAATACAAGGTAAGAGCTGTGGATATGAATCCACTTGGCTTTATCTATGGAGGAGTCTGTTACAACCTTGCAGATATCGTTGCCGGTGTTTCCTTCTTCTCCACAGGTGCTTATGGGCCAACAGTAGAGGGGTCTATGAAGTATCTTTCTGGTTCTGATAACACCTCCAAGCTCAGATTGGAAGGTAATGTTATCAGAAATGGAAACAGCCTTGGCTTTATCGAGGTTGATGTGAAGGATGAGAGAGGCAAGCTCATCCAGAAGGGCAGCTTTACCTATTTTAATGCATTTGGTGTCAAAGCTTCTTCTTTCCAAATGGAATAAGTGTTGGTATTCTTAAAGAAATGGCACATAACACCAAAGCAGAACTATCAAAAGCTTTAATTGATCTGAGTCAGGAAGTTTCTCTTAATAAGATTACTGTTGGCGATGTCGCAGAGAGGTGCGGGGTTTCCCGTCACACCTTCTATTATCATTTCAGGGATCTTTTTGATCTTATTATCTGGACATTTTGCAACATGACAGATCGTCTGAGTCTCTTGAATTGGAAGAGCGTATGCCTCGATGTTGCAAAAAACGCAATCAAAAATAAGAGTTTTGCAATTGCTGTCTACCACTCTGAATATAAGGAGGCCTTTCTTGAAAGAATCTTCTATATCACAGAAGATTTCTTCACCAATGCCTTCTCCCATCTCTATCCTGATCTCAAAGACATTCTATATGTTACTAGAATGGCATCCTATGCAGTCTCTGGCACGATAAAGGATTGGTTTGAAAACAATCTAGATGATAGCTACTTGAAAGCAATAAGAGGCATTGAATATATCCTAGGAAAGGGCCTTCCTGTAGCATAGTAAATCAATTTTAAATTGCTGGTTGAATACATCATGCTTTTCTGATTAACTCAACTCGTTATGATTAAACTTACCGATGTTTCCTTCTTCTTTGGTGGTAGGGATATACTTTCTCACGCCGAACTTCTGATAAAAGACAATGACCGAATTGGCCTCGTTGGGCCTAACGGCGCTGGCAAGTCCACACTGTTCAAGATTATTGTAGGGGAGCAGTCAGTAACAGGTGGTGCGATCACTACCGATAAAAAGGATGCAGTAATTGGATATCTCTCTCAGGATACTGGAGAGATGAAGGGTGGCTCTGTGCTTGAAGAGACAATGGCAGGAGCTGGAAGGGTAAGCGAAATTGGTAAAAGGCTGTCTTTTCTAGAAGAGAGAATGGGAGACATGGAGAATCCAATCACTGATAGTGAGATGGATGAGTATGGTCTTTTACAGAATGAGTTCCTGGCCCACGATGGGTATAACCTTGAAAACAATGCAAAGACAATTCTAACAGGACTTGGTTTTACAGACGAGAGGCAACTTGAGAATGTTGATAACTTCTCTGGTGGTTGGAAGATGAGGATTGCTCTTGCCAAGATCCTTCTTCTCAAACCAGATGTTCTACTGATGGACGAGCCCACAAACCATCTGGATCTTGAATCTATTCTATTCCTTGAATCCTGGCTTAAAGAGTTTGAAGGTTCTCTTGTCATGACCTGTCACGACAGGGAGTTCATGACAAGGATTTGCAAGACTACAATAGAACTCTCTCAAGGCAAGCTTACCTACTATTCAGGAGACTATGACTTCTATCTCAGAGAGAGGGAGATTAGGAGAAGGGAGCAGATTGCAACCTACAATAGACAGCAAGCGATGCTTGCAAAGGAAGAGGAGTTCATCGCACGTTTTGCTGCTCGAGCAAGCCACGCAAACCTCGTCCAGTCCAGAATCAAGAACATTGAGAAGATTGAACGTGTAGAGCTTCCTGTAGAAGAGAAGGCGATGAGCATTGAATTCAGACCTTGTCCTCGTTCTGGTGACCAGGTAGCTGTCCTAGAAAATTTAGGTGTTTCCTATGGAGACTTCAACGTCTTTTCCTCCGCTTCAGTTGTACTTCGCCGCCTTGAGAAGGTCGCATTGACTGGTATAAATGGAGCTGGTAAGTCTACTCTTTTAAAGGTAATTGCTGGTAAGCTGAAAGAAAGTGAAGGTGTCTGTAGCGTCGGAGCAGGAGTTCGCCTTGGCTACTTCTCTCAGTACTCATCAGACCTTCTGAATTCAGATAATACAATCTTTGAGGAAGCGCAGGAGAGACTTCCTGAACTTGATAGGGGAGAGCTTATGAGTGCTCTTGGTGCCTTCCTCTTTTCAGGTGACGATGTAGAAAAGAAGATCTCTGTGCTATCTGGTGGAGAAAAGAGCAGAGTTGTACTTGCCTGTATCCTATCTAGACCTGTCAATTTTTTAGTTCTTGACGAACCTACCAACCATTTGGATATAGTTTCAAGAGAAGTACTGCTTGACGCTCTCAAAAGATTCGATGGAACAGTATTAATTGTTAGCCATGACCGATTTTTCTTAAGAAGTTTGGCAAGCAAGGTATGGGAACTTGATAAAGGAAAGCTTACAGTATATGAAGGTGACTACTCCTATTATCTTGAGAAGAGCCCACACCTTAAAGAACTCCATTTGATGTAAGGCATAATATGTTTGATAGAACACGAGTTGATATGATAAATGCACCGATAGTGCCTAGTTTGATTGCTTTCGCAGTCCCCTTGATACTGTCTGGTTTTTTGCAGCTGTTTTTCAATACAGCAGATACCATAGTGGTTGGTCGGTTTGCAGGACATGAGGCGATGGCCGCAATAGGTGCAACCTATTCACTTACTTACCTGCTTACAAACTTGTTCATAGGCCTTTCTGTTGGTGTAAATGTCGTTGTTGCCAAATATTTTGGGGCCAATCAGGAGAATGATGTGGGTGATGCAGTGCACACTGCAATGGCACTAGGACTTCTGAGCGGGGTACTGCTTACACTGATCGGGCTTTTCTTTTCTCCAATATTTCTTACTTGGATGGGAACACCTTTCGATGTTATCTCTCGCTCCTCTCTATATATGAGAATTGTCTTTCTAGGTATGCCTTTCAACATGCTCTATAACTTTGGCGCAGCAGTTCTGAGGGCATATGGAGATACAAAGAGACCTCTTTACTATCTCACCCTTGCTGGTGCGATCAATGTAGTTGCCAACCTGTTTTTTGTAATCGTTCTCAAGATGGATGTCGCGGGAGTTGCAATAGCAACAGTGATTTCTCAGGCTATCAGCTCCTTTTTGGTACTCATTGCTCTGATGAGGAGCAATGACTCTATAAAGGTGTATCTTGGAAAGATAAGAATCAAAGCAAATATGATGAAGGAGATTCTCCTGATAGGTGTTCCTGCAGGGCTTCAATCAATCCTTTTTTCAATCGCAAATGTTACCGTTCAATCCTCTGTAAATACCTTTGGTTCCTATGCTGTTGCTGGCAACACTGTCTCTGTCACAGCTGACAGTTTTATCTATATAGCCAGTAATTCCATGGCACAGGCAAATTTGAGTTTCATGAGCCAGAATAGAGGGGCAAAGAAGTACTCCAGGATAAATAGAATAGTTAGGTCTTCCGCATTGATTTCATCCCTGATTGGGCTTGTTATGGGATGGGGTATGTTCTTGACAGGCAACAAGTTATTCTCCATCTTCTCTTCTGAGCCAGAGGTAATCAGGTATGCACTGCTGAAATCAAGCTTAGTTTTCACTACATACTTTATATTCAACTATGAAGAGGTAATGGTCTCTGCTGTCAGAGGGCTTGGAAACTCCTTAATTCCTATGGTCATTTCCGTAGTCTGTATCTGTGGGGTGCGTCTTGTTTGGATTTTCACAATCTTCAGGATCTACCACTCCTTCATGGTCCTCTCATTCTGTTATCCACTTTCATGGGTGGTATCTGCAGTTGCTATGACAATCTGTTTTTTCATCTACAGAAGAAAGTTTCCAAGAGAAGATGCATAATAAGCTTTCTTGAAAACTTTAATCTTGTTGGCATATAGTATATTTTATTACATAAGCCTACCTATAAGGAGCGAAGTGATGAAAAAACTAATTGTCCTATTTGTTCTTTGCTTGAGTATTGTTTCCGGCCTCTATGCGGATACTCTTGTAGCATACTTCTCTCAGACAGGAGAAGCAGAGGAACTAGCTATAAAAGTTGCAGATGTTTTGAATGCTGACATATTTCCAATAATTCCTTCTCTTGCCTATACAGAAGAGGACCTCAACAAAAAAGATAATTTCTCAAGATACTCCTTTGAAGCAAGTCATAAATCCAGTAGACCATCTTTTGAGTATCAAATTGACGTAACTGGTTACGATACAGTTGTTCTTGTCTATCCTATCTGGTATGGAAGAGCTCCAAACATTATGTGCACTTTCCTTGAGAGTGTCAGACTTGAAGGTAAGAGAGTTATTCCAATTGTTCTTGGCACCAAGAGTGTAAATAGAAGTGGTAATAAACTTGAGGATCTTCTTTCTAAAGATGTAATCTTCTACAAAGCAAAAGGCTTTGTTAAAGAGGTCAGTGATGAAGAGATCCTGGCATATTTCAATAGCTTATATTAATAATAAATCTTTATGATATAAAAAAAAGGGGGAAGATTTGACTCTTCCCCTTTTCCTTTTTTCTGTTGTTAATCAGAGTGGCATAATACCAAAGAGTGCTGCAACAAGCATACAGATGATTGAGAAGATCCAAACATAGAAGAAGCTTGCCTTGATGTGGTCCTTGATATCGACTTCTGCAAGACCAGTTCCGAGCAGTGTTGCTGGAACCATTGGGCTTATGAAGGTTGCACAGTTTCTGCAGACTACCATTGCAATTGCAATTGGGAGTGCATCTACGCCGAATGCCTGACCGATACCGATCATGACAGGGAGCATGCCATAGAAGTAGCTGTCTGTATCGAATGCAAGAGCAAGAGGAACAGAAAGAATACCAATGATAACTGGCAAATGCTGGCCAAGTGCTGCAGGAAGGATAGCAGAAACGATTCCTGCCAGACATCTTACTACAGAAGGAACTGCACCTGCAGGGAGTTCCATGACCTTTGCAGAGATTGCCTTGCCATCAACGCCAATACTGGTTGTAAGAACACCCATGAGGATAGCTGCGCCCATGAGAGTGGAACACATCATGAGAGCTGGACCTGCGTGGAGGTTGATGATCTTCTTGTGCATCTTTGCGGTGAAACCATAGTTTACGAAGAGTGCAATGGAGAGACCGAGCATGAATGGAACATAGCTTGGGAAAACGTCCCAGATAAGCATGACGATGACTGCGAGAGTAAGAAGGATGTTGAACAAGAAAAGCTTTGGTCTTGCAAGTTCGTTTTCCTTTACTTCAATCTGAGCCTCTTCAACTTCTACGTTACCTTCGGTCTGAGCAAGCTTGCCATGAAGGCCAGCACCTCTTGCCTTTTCCTGAAGACCAGAGATGAATGCGTGTACAAGAGCAAGGATGATACCAAAGATCTGGATTGGGAGGATTGTCTGCCAGAGAGAACCAGACTCGATACCGAGAACCGATGCAGCTCTCATTGTAGGACCTGCCCAAGGCATGAGGTTTAGAACACCCATTGATAAGACAGCGATTCTGAGCAAGGTTGTTCTTCTCATATGCATCCTCTTGTAAACAGGAAGCATTGCAGGGATGACGATACAGAAGGTAGATGCGCCACCACCGTCAAGGTGTCCAACAAGTGCGATGATTGCACTTACCATACAAACACCAATTACGTTATCACCAACAAACTTCATAAGCTTGCCGATGATTACATCGAACATCCCAGCGTCAGTCATTACGCCGAAATAAAGGACGGAGAATACGAACAACGCTGCGGTTGGGCCCGTGCTGCTGAAGCCGGATTTTACCATTGTAGCGAGGTTTGCGAACGTATAACGTCCCATAAGTACGAGAACCAGTCCTAAAATCGATGGAAATACGATGAAGGCAATAGCTGGCTGAGTCTTACTCTTGAACAATGTTACAACGATTGCAACAATAGTTAAAAGTCCAAGAAGACCTACTACGGTACTACTCATAAAAATTCCTCCAATAGATTGTCTTTAAACAAGTTACCATTTGTATGATTAAATATCAAAAAAAATTTTACCTTTCTTTGAAAATTTTTAACTTTTTTTGGATGCAACTTTTTTGTTATTAATCAAACAAAAATTGGAATAAGTTAGATTTTCCTTTGTGAGCTCAAAAAAGCTGTGACATAATCTTAAATAGGTAAATATGTTTTTCTCAAAGGAAAAATAGGAGGGAATATGAAAAAACTTATTAGTGTACTCTTAGTACTTGCTCTCATTGCTACCTCTGTTTTCGCAGCAGGTGCAAAAGAAGCAGCTCCAGCTCAGGCAGCTTCTTCTGATGATCCACTCGTAGCCGCAGCTAAGGCTGATGGTGAACTCGTTGTTTATGGTTCCTGTGAAGAGGAATATCTTGCAGCAGCTTGTGCAGGCTTCGAAAAGAAGTATGGTATCAAGGTAAGCTATCAGAGACTTTCCACTGGTGAAGTTCAGGCAAAGATCGAAGAAGAGAAGGGTAACCCATCTGCAGACGTATTCTTCGGTGGCACAACTGATCCTTATAATGTTCTCGCAGCTGAAGGCTTCCTCGAAAAATATGATGCAAAGAACGCTTCCCACATCACAAGCCCTAACTACAAGCATAAGGACAACTACTGGTATGGTATCTATACTGGTATCCTCGGCTTCATGGTAAATAAGGACGTATTGGCAAGAAAGGGCCTCGAGGCTCCTCAGGATTGGCCAGATCTCCTCAAGCCAGAGTACAAGGACCTCATTTGGCTCTCCAACTACAACACAGCTGGTACAGCTAAGCTCGTTCTCAACACAATGATCCAGAAGTATGGACACGATGATGGTATCAAGTATCTCGTAGAGCTCGACAAGAATATCGAAGTTTACACCAAGTCCGGTTCTGGTCCTTCCAAGAACGTTGGTACTGGCGAATGTGGTATCGGTATCGGCTTCCTCCATGATGGTATCTATCAGATTGTTGATAACGGCTATGACAATATCGGTCTCGTAATCCCAGCAAGTGGCACAACTTGTGAAGTTGGTGCAACTGCAATCTTCAAGGGCGCTAAGCATCCTAATGCTGCAAAGCTCTGGATCGAATATGCTCTTTCCCCAGATTGTGTAAACCTTGCTAAGGAAAATGGTTCTTATCAGTTCCTCGTAATTGATAACGCTGAACAGCCAAAGCAGGCTATCGAGTTCGGTCTTGATCCAAACAATGTAATGGAATATGACTTCGAGGATGCAACCAAGAACGTCAAGACTTACATCAATGACATCATGACAGCTCTTGCAAATTCTGGTGCTAACACTGGTGACGTTTCAAGATTCCAGGTTAAGTAATATTCGTTAGTTAATTAGGCTAGGGGATGGCAGGCCGTGGCCTTCCATCCCCATATCTTTCTAAATTCAACAAAAGGAGGAAGTTATGGCAAAAGGTCAGGGAGCAGCTCTTGATAGAAAAAAACTCATGGCTGATCCTATTATGATTACAACCATATGTGTTCTTGTTGCATTTCTTACTCTGTTCATTCTCTATCCTCTTGCAATATTGCTGGTAGATAGCTTTGTTGGTGACGGTGGTTTTGGCTTTTCTGTATTCAAGAGAATCTTTGCAATGCCTAACTTTACAAAGGCCATATCCAATACTCTCAAAGTTGGTTTCGTTGTAGGTATTGGTTCTGTTCTCATTGGTCTTCTATTTGCTTATGTAGAAGTCTATGTAGAGATGAACAAGTTTGTTGGTGGTCTATTCAAGGTAGTATCTCTATTACCTGTAGTTTCTCCACCATTTGTACTTTCACTTTCAATGATAATGCTCTTTGGTAAGAGTGGTATCATTACAAGATTCTTGCTAGGTATATACGACAATAGTGTATATGGATTTTGGGGTATCGCAATTGTACAGACTCTGACTTTCTTCCCAGTCTGTTACATGATGCTCAAGGGTCTTTTGAAGAATATTGACCCTTCGTTGGAAGAAGCTGCTAGAGATATGGGTGCATCCCGTATGAAGGTTTTCACATCTGTAACCTTCCCTCTGTTGCTACCAGGTCTTGGTAATGCTTTCCTCGTTACATTCATCGAATCCATCGCCGACTTTGCTAACCCAATGATCATCGGTGGTTCTTACGATACACTTGCAACCACAATATACTTGCAGATTACAGGTGCATACGATAAGTCTGGTGCTGCAGCAATGGCTGTTGTTCTTCTCTGTATTACTCTCTTGATGTTCATGGTCCAGAAGTACTACCTCGAGGCAAAGACTGCTGCAACCTTAACTGGTAAGGCATCCAGAGCAAGAATGTACATCACCGACAGAAGTGTAAAGATTCCTCTTACAATTCTCTGCTCTGTGATGGCTGCATTCGTTATCTTGATGTACATCTGTGTACCAATTGGATCCTTCTTCCCAACTTGGGGCTACAAGTTCTTCCCTCTCACAGGAAAGTGGTTCAAGCAGGTATTTACTCGCTACCATGGCTTCAAGGCGTTCAAGGACTCCTTCGTCCTTTCCTTCATTGCATCTCCAATTACAGCTCTGCTTTCAATGATCATAAGCTACCTGGTTGTAAAGAGAAAATTCAAGGCAAAGGGATTCATCGAAGCAGTTTCCATGCTTGCAATGGCCGTTCCTGGCACAGTACTTGGTGTTGGATTCATCCGTGGTTTCGCTGGTGGTATATTCCATACTGGTTTCTTGCAGGGAATTTATGGTACCGGTACTCTTCTTATAATTGTCTTCATTGTAAGATCCCTGCCTACAGGTACAAGAAGTGGTATTTCTGCTCTCAGACAGATTGATAAATCTATCGAAGAGTCCGCTTACGATATGGGTGCTGACAGCTTCAAGGTTTTCATGACTGTAACGCTGCCACTTATCAAGGATAGCTTCCTTTCCGGTCTCGTAACTGCGTTCGTAAGATCTATCACTGCAATTTCCGCTATCATCTTGCTGGTAACTCCACAGTTCCTGCTTATCACTGTACAGATCAATGAATTCGCAGAGAAGGGTGCTTTCAGCCTCGCCTGTGCATTCGCGACCATCCTTATTATCATCACCTACAGTGCAGTTGTCTTGATGAACATCTTTATCAAGTACTTCGGTACCAGTAGGAAAATAAAGGAGGACTTCTAATTATGGCTAAGGAAAAGAAGGGCGTAAAGCTCGAACACATTTCCAAGATTTATAAGGATCCTAAAACCGGCAAGGAGTTCTATGCCGTAAAGGACACATCACTCACAATTGAACCAGGTACCTTCGTAACTCTGCTCGGTCCTTCTGGCTGTGGTAAGACCACAACCTTGAGAATGATCGCAGGCTTTGAAAGCCCAGACGAAGGTGAAATTTATCTCGGGGACGAAGCAATCAACGAACTCACTCCTAATAAGAGAGATACCGCAATGGTATTCCAGAGCTATGCATTGCTTCCTCACTACAACGTATTTGATAACGTAGCATATGGTCTCAAACTCAGAAAGCTTCCAGCTGATGAAATCAAGGAGAAGGTTCTGAACATCCTGAAGCTCGTAAAGCTTGAAGGTATGGAAAGCAGAATGACCAACCAGCTTTCTGGTGGTCAGCAGCAGAGAGTTGCACTTGCAAGAGCTCTTGTTATCGAACCAAGTGTACTTCTCTTCGATGAACCTCTTTCAAACCTTGATGCAAAGCTTCGTGTTGACATGAGAACCGAGATCAGAAGAATCCAGCAGGAAGTTGGTATTACTGCTATTTACGTAACTCATGATCAGAGTGAGGCTATGGCTCTTTCTGATAACATCATCATTATGAATAAGGGTGTTGTTGCTCAGATGGGTTCTCCTAAGGAGATCTATTACCATCCAGTTGATAAGTTTGTAGCTGACTTTATCGGTGAAGCAAACTTCCTTGAAGGTAAGTACCTCAAAGATGAGAAGGAGCATGCACTACTTGAGATTGAAGGTAACGAATATCCAGTAGTGAAGGGCAAGAACATGAAGATCGGCGAGACCTACACCGTAGTTCTCCGTCCAGAAGCTGCAATTCTTGCAGATGAAGGTGGACTTCCTTGTAAGGTTGTTCTTTCCTGCTTCATGGGTTCCTACCAGAACTACCACGTAATGGTTGGTAATACTCTTGTCAAGCTTCAGGAGTTCAATCCTAAGCACAAGAAGATCTATGAAGTTGGCGATAAGTGCCATCTCGTATTCGATCCTGAATCAGTACACGTACTTTAATTCGTTGTTCTGTGGTTATCTGGGGATGTCTCATAAAAGAGGCATCCTCTTTTCTTTTGTCATCTTGATATGTATTATTGCAGGACGAGGTCCCTATGGTTAACGAGAAAAAAGTCAGAGAAGAGTATGAATTTCTTACAAAGAGCTTGATTTCCAAAAAGCTGACAATTACAACAATGGAAAGTTGTACAGCTGGTCAGATAGCTTCTTTAATTACAGACACCGAAGGATCTTCTGAAATTCTCAAAGGTGCATTCGTTACATACTCCAATGAAGTCAAAGTGATGATGGGTGTCCCCAAAGAGATCATAGATAGATACACAGTCTATTCTGAAGAAACAGCTCTCGAGATGGCCAAGGCCTGCAAGAAAAAGCTTGGCGCTGATATCGGGGTAGGGGTTACTGGAACCATGGGAAACGTTGATCCTGAGAACAGGGAAGCTTCAGAGCCAGGAAAGGTGTATTTTGCAATTGTTTTCAAGAATGATTGCTACACCTATAGCTTGACCTTGCCATGTCAGGAAACTAGATTGATGTACAAATTGCTTGTTGCAGACAAGATATATGAAAAACTATCTCTTTTAATCTGGAAAAAATATGTCCAGCCTTCCGACTGGACACATATTTCATAATAATTTAGGAGTTATTCCTCTTCGTGGCCAACTTCAATTCTAGATAGCTTTGCCTGAATTGCCTTCTGTGCATTCATGAGCTTCTTGTTTGTAGTCTCAGGTCCATAGATTCTCCAGAGCTTCCTTTCATATGGTCTGTCAAAGATTCTATTTCTCTCGATGATCCTATGTTTGTTCTTGATGTTGTAGGAATCATTTTCTGCTGTGAAGAGAGAGATCCTAGTATTCTCATCGAGACTGTCCCAGAGATCTTCAAAGGTTCCGAAATCTTTGAGAGATACTGTTACAGGATCAGAATCGAAGGTTTCTGTTCCGCCATCCCCAACGTAGGTGTGGATAATTCTTCCATAGCCATTGAAAGGCTTGTAATACCAAGCAATTCTTTCGGCCTCTTCGCCTTTCTTTCTTACTATAGCAAGTGTGTAATCACCTGTTTCAGAATTGAGTATTCCGGCAATTCTTGGAGTTGAGCAGGTATCATCTTCGTAACTAAGTTTTACAATTGCCTGGTCAAGTTCGATTCCTTCTTCTATAGCGTTCGCAATCTTCTCGCCATGGTCTCCATTTGAAATGACCCAGTTTCCCTTTGTAAAGATAACTGCATCATATAGGGTCCACTTAGTATCACTTGCGATATCGGATCTAAAAAGCTTTGTCTTAATTCTTCCATTTTCAAAAACTAGAATTCTATTTTGTGAGTTGCTGCTTCTTCCCATCAGTGCATAAGCAATAACCTGAGTCCCATCGGAGAGGTTACCAATCATTATTGTCCTGCCAGGGTAAGAAAGGGAGGCAAGATATTCAGAAATGTTTTTCACAATTAATCTCCTGGAAAAAATATCCTTTCTATAATTATTACCATTTTTTTGCAGTTGTTTCTGCAACTATTTATAAATAAACGAAAAAAAATGCTAATGGGTTGACGTTTTTTTTCAAGTTGTGTATCTTCTCTTAAGTAATTCGACGCAGGGTAGAGCAGTTGGCAGCTCATCGGGCTCATAACCCGGGGGTCGTAGGTTCGAGTCCTACCCCTGCTATAGTGCAGAATACCAGAACATTGAGAGTGACCAAACGGCGCCTCGATGATGAGCTTCTTCTGGTGACGCAAGGCAATCCTTCATTCATGACACTGGTCATGAAATAGGGTTGCCAATTTTTTTTTGCCCTCATGGCAAGAAAAGCTCCTCATTGCTGAGGAGTTTTTGAGTTATCTTCTATTCTTTTTGCTTTCAGTTGCCAGCTGACCACAGGCCGCAGAGACATTTCTGCCCTTTGTAAGTCTAATCGTATAGTTCACCCTGAATTCATCAAGATTCTTGCAGAAGGCTCTTATTTCTCTATCATCTGGTGTCTGATAGCCAAGTTCAGGAATTGGATTCCACGGGATGAGATTTACAACGCAGAAGAGGCCTTCAGTAAACTTTGCAAGTTTTGCAGCTGAATCACGTGTAGTGTTGACCCCTTTGAGCATGCAGTATTCAAGTGTAATTCTCTTGTCAGAAACTCTCTGGAAACCAAGCAGAGCACCTTTTAGATCCTTCAAAGGATAGCTCTTGTTTACCTTCATTATCCTATCTCTTGTTTCATTGTCTGCAGATACAAGAGAAACTGCAAGACGTACCGGAACCTTTACTTCTGTGAGCTTCCTGATTCCAGGAACCAGACCACAGGTACTTACTGTCATCTTTCTGTGTGAGATATCAAAACCCTTAGGATCGTGGAAGAAGAGGATTGAACTCATGAGAGAGCCGAAGTTTGCAAGTGGCTCGCCCATGCCCATAAAGACAATATGTGTAATATCTTCAGCCAAGGTCCTGAGATGAATCATCTGCTCAACGATTTCATAGTCTTCAAGATTTCTGATAAGTCCCATTGTGCCTGTCTTGCAGAAGGTGCATCCCATTGCACAGCCTACCTGTGTGGAAAGGCATGCGGTCTTTCTATCCTGGCCATCAGTGAGCATTACACACTCTATCAGGGCACCATCTTCTAATTCGATAAGGAGCTTGGTTGCACTTTTATCCTTCTGAGTTTTTACAAGCTTTGAAGAGATACAGGAAGGGTAGAGGGCCTTGAGCCTTTCTCTCTCCTTTACTCCAAGGTTGCTCATCTTGTCAAAATCGGTAACTCCCTTTACAAGCCAGGAGTATATCTGAGCACCTCTGAACTTCTGTTCAAGGGATAGAAGCTGTACTAGTTCCTCTGGTGTTTTTGCATATAGACTTGGCATTTTATATTTGTCCTCACCTCGTGCGTATTATACATACGGAATGTGTTGCTGTCGAGGTTGCTTATCTGATATGGGGCAGGTTGAGCTTGTATTTGATTGCAATCAATCTGATGGATATGACTATTACGAAACCTGTTATCATCGCAGTGGCATGACTTGTCCTAGTCCACATAATTGCACAGATAAGAGCTCCTAATATGGAAGCTGAAGCGTATATATGTTTTACAAAGATATAGGGTCTATCTCCAGCTAGAATGTCTCGAGTCAAGCCTCCACCAACACCTGTCATTGTTCCAAGGAATACTGGTATGAAGAGATTCATTGAAATATTTGCAGCATAGACGGATCTAACACCTACTACAGTGAAAATGCCAAGACCAATCGCATCAGCGATAGTCACAATATGGGTGAAGTGCGCTTTTGAAATCTCTCCATATCCCTTTATGTGAAAATAAATGAAGAAGAAAATTGCGACAGAAACGCTTGCACTGACTATTATGTAAATACTGTTAATAAAAGCCTTTGGAGGAAATATTCCAAGCAGGATATCTCTAATGATTCCTCCTCCAACGGCTGTTATGCAACCAAGGATTGTAACTCCTAAAAGGTCCATCCTCTTTCTTATTCCGGTGAGGGCTCCGGAGATTGCAAAAGCAACAGTTCCAATCATTTCAAGAATGAAAACAAGCTCTGACATTTATCTCTCTCCATCAACGAGAATATAACTATTTTTAAATTTTATATATATAATTTAGATTTGTAGTGGTAAAATTAACAGATGTTCTGGAATAGAAAAAAGAAAAACATTCTGTCTTTGAGAGAAGGAGAAAAGCTTGTAGCCAGGGTATCTATCTGCAAAGGTGATATCTCTCTTATCGCTCGTAATAGAGAGAAGGGGACAGAAAGAGAGCTCTTTTATCTAGAAAACGAGATGGCTTTAAGAAGACTTCTTGAAGAGAACGGAATTGATTCAGTAGATAGAGAATACTGAGGGAGGCGTCAATGAGCAAACACATATCAGCAAAACCAGGTGAAATAGCAGAGCGAGTTCTGCTTCCAGGTGACCCTTTAAGAGCAAAATTTATAGCAGAGACATTTCTTGAAGATGTTCACTGTTATTCAAGCGTAAGAAACATGCTGGGTTTTACAGGAAACTACAAAGGAAAGACCATAAGTGTCCAGGGAACTGGCATGGGAGCTCCTTCT
>JAILRW010000122.1 GCA_024698005.1 Sphaerochaetaceae bacterium
GAGAACTGAGGCTTCTCAGTTGTTTAGCCCGTGCAGTACTGACCCGCACATAGATGCCCGCATCTATAGGATGAGTTTCCTTCTTGTGGGCAGGAATCAGTTTTACCTTCGTGTTTTCCTGCATATATCTCCCTTCAAAAGCCCACTCTACATAGAACAACTTTCCTTTGAAATGATTATTAGTCCAAGCTCATTCTACCTCATGATCTGATTTGAAATAATCAGTAAAATCATTTCCTCGACCTACCCCAAATAGTAAAATCGTTTTCTCGTTTTGCCCCAAATAGTAAAATCGTTGACTCGTTTTCTGAAATAGTAAAATCGTAGCCTCGACCCTCTCCATGGACAGGTTCCCACAGACATAAAAAGAGGGTTTCCATCACGCGGAGCACGATCCGCTCCCGGTGACGGGAACCCCAGTATTTCAGGCTTTTTCAGCCCTTTTTCTTCAAGAATATGTTAGTAGACAGACGGTCTCGACGTGCTCGGTGCGAGGGAACATATCTACAGGCTGAGAGCCATAGACTCTGTATGGACCATACATCTCAAGATATAGAAGATCCCTTCTCAGGGTTTCTGGATTACAACTTACATAGACGATTGTATCAGGATTGAGCTTTATCAATGAAGAAAGGAAGCGTTCATCAGAGCCTGCTCTTGGTGGGTCCATGAAGACAACATCAAAGTGCTCCTTTGCCTTAGCCATTTCCTTCATGAAAACAGAGCAATCTGCCTCGATGAACTGCGCATTGGTGATGTTGTTTCTCTCTGCATTGATCCTTGCATCCTTCACTGCATCCCTATTGAGTTCAACCCCTATCACCTCTTTGGCTTTTCTTGAGGCAACAAGACCAATGGTGCCAGTTCCACAGTAGGCATCGAGGACCCTCTCCTTCCCGGTCAGACGCGCCATTGCAATTGCAACATTATAGAGTTTTTCAGTCTGCTCTACGTTGATCTGGTAGAAGGAGGAAGGAGATATCCTGAAGGTCAGACCACAAAGCTCATCTTCAATATACCCTCTACCATAGAGTGTTTCTATCTTGCTAGCATTCAAGACCATCGAGGTCTTATCCCCATTGATCTGATAGCAGACTGTAGTAATTTCAGGATGCATGTTTACAAGATTGCCAATGAACTCTTTCTTGTTCTTGAAGTATTTGTTACCAAAAACTAGAACACAGAGAATCTCACCACTTTTGTGACCACGACGAAGCAGGACATGTCTTAAATCCCCTTCGAAGGTGTCTTCGTTATATGGTCTTAGACGAAAGCTCTTCATCAGCTTCCTGATTGTCGAAAGAATCTTCTCTGCGCCTTCAAATTCAAGTGCACAGTCCTTTACTGCAGTAAGATGGTGGGAACCTTTCTTATAGAGGCCTGAGATTATATTACCTTTCATGTCATAGCCGAAAGCAGCCTGGACCTTATCGCGATAACGGCAAGGGCTCTTCATTCCCATGATAGGAGCAACAGGGCCAAAAGAGGCGACCTGTCGCTTTACTAGATACATCTTCTCTTCAAGTTCTTCCTCGTAAGGAATCTCGGCATAATCACAGCCACCACAGCGATAAGCTATGGGACAAAACTGCTTAAATCTCATTGGCCCCTGATTGTACCAGCTTTACTTAGATTGCGTCGAGAGCAATTTCCATCATCTTTGTGAATGACTTTTCTCTCTCTTCCGTAGTACAAGCCTTCTCGCTGAGAATCATATCACTGACAGTGAGGATTCCAAGAGTCTGGACATCGAAACGAGAACCGAGATAGAAAAGCTCTGCACACTCCATATCGACACAAGTTATGCCATATTTTGGTAGAAGCTCATATTTCTTGTCTGCCATATCATCATAGAAGTAGTCGGATGAACAGGCTGTACAGACTCTGACAGGATAATCAAGATGGCCAGCAGCTGTAACAGCATCCTTCAACAGGTAGTAATTGGCAACAGCTGGGAAAGAAATTCCACACTGGCCAAGACGGGCATGGTTCATTCCATTATCTGTAGCTGCAGCCTGAACTAATACAATATCCTTAAGTCTAAGATCTGGATCGATAGAACCACATGTGCCGATTCTAATCAATCTCTTAGCTCCATAGAACTGGATAAGTTCGTTAACATAGATCGAAATAGAAGGAGCTCCCATGCCAGTTCCCTGGACACTTATGGTCTTTCCTTTGTAGTTTCCTGTAAAACCCAGCATGTTTCTTACGCTTGAATAACAGTGAACATCTTCAAGAAATGTCTCTGCTATAAATTTTGCTCTTAAAGG
>JAILRW010000152.1 GCA_024698005.1 Sphaerochaetaceae bacterium
AGACCAGGCCCACTCTTATGTCCATCTCCGATAACAATTTCGTACTTGGAGAAAGCAAGAGCTCTCCTGATTCGTCCACTCTTTCTTCTGGACTCCTCGATATGGTAGTCGATCCAAACACCTTTTCTTATAGCGTAGACGCCAACTATTTCAGTAATTCCGTTTATAACATCACCTAGAGCAACTCTCCAGATAATTGCATGCGTGTAAATTCCATCAACCCAATCATCCTTTTCTTCTTCGATATCACGGATAGCAGCCTTCAAGGTGTTTTCCATAAAAACGACTTCAGAAAAGGAATCGCCTCTTTCATAAGAAGAGACGAAGTAGACATATTTGGCTTCAGCCATAAAATCCCCCTCAAAGATATTATAGCATGCAAATTTGAAAATTGTTTTTATATCTTTTTCTCAAGCAGCACTAAATCAACACCAGCTATGCCATTGAACAAACAAGGAATTATCCCTATCTCTTCATATCCCAAACTTTTATATAGCTTCCTTGCGTGAGTGTTTCTTTTATTGGTATCCATTCTAAGAAAAGATGCTCCCTGCCTTTTTGCTTCCTCTTCATAAAAGTGGACAAAAGCACTTCCATAGCCCTTTCTGCTCGCACTAGGTTCTATTGTCAGAGTGTGCATTACAAACACTTGTTCATCTCTTGCTTCATATCGCCAGGATGCCTTCTCATAAACGTCCACCTGACGCTTATTTAGGACCGCTGATCCCATCACAGACCCATTATCGACTAGGACGTAGAGATCTCCTCTCTCAAGCGCCTGTAGGGCTGTTTTTTCGGTTGGATATACATTTCTTTCCCAGCCGATAGTAAGTTCTCCCTTCTCTTCCAGCGTGTGGATATGTTCATATATTTTTTCTACAGAGGAAATATCCTCTTTATTTGCTTTTCTTATTTCCATTTCTAAAAAGGCAGGGCTTTCACCCTGCCATACTCTCATCATCTAACAAAGTTAGTTCTTTCCTTCTTTGAAGGTTTCGGCTGTTCTATTCCAGCTTTCTTGCCAGCCTCGATACTCTTGATGAGCCATGCCATATTCCTACCAAGAATCTGGAGGGTCTCAACACCTTCCTTGTCTTCATAGACATCCTCGGCCTTGGCACCATGGACCATAGTCCAGTAGTGGGATGATACAACTGGCATCTCGTTGATAGTTGCATACTTGTTCAAAACATCGATTGTTGCGGTAGTACCAGCACGACGTGCAGATGCTATAGAGGCAGCTGGCTTATATCTGAGTTCAGCCTTGGAATTAGAAAAGAGTCTATCAAGCACAACCTGAATCTCACCAGTTGGAGAAGCATAATAGACAGGAGAGGCAAAGATAAAACCATCTGCACTCTTTGTCTTTTCTGCAAGTTCGTCAACAAGTGCCTCGAGAGTTCCGTCTACGGCTCTCTTTCCAACGAAACAGATTTCACTATCAATTCCTTCTTTCTTCAATGCTTCAGCAACGATAGAGAGCGCTGTAAAAGTACAACCTTTCTCTCTTCTACTTCCATTTATCATCAAAACTTTCATAACTATCTCCTCAAATAATTATAACAAATTAATTCCTATTAATGAAGAAAGCTCCCCGAAGGGAGCCTTCCATGTGATAAAGGACCTTAAACTTGGTTCTCTCCAACGATCTCTGCCTTCATAAGGTTCGATGAGACACTTCGTCCAAGAGGAACACCTGCAGTAATTACAACTGTATCCTTGAGCTTTACAAGGTTTTCCTTTAAAGCTACCTCAGTACAGAGAGAGAAGATTCTATCTGTATTGTGAACTTCCCCTGTCAAGAATGGAGCGACACCCCAGCTGATAGCAAGCTGTCTTCTAACCTTTTCTCTAGTTGTCATTGCTCCGATTGGGCAAGCAGGACGGAAGCGGCTTATCATTCTTGCTGTATGGCCAGAATTGGTAGCAGTCAGGATCGCAGTTGCATTCAAATCCATTGCAGTCCAACAGCAGGAGTGTGTGATAGCGTCGTTGATGCTCTTCTGTGCTGCAACATGATTGCGTTCGAACTGTCTCCAGAAGTTGATGGATTCTTCTGCTTCTCTGACAATCGTATCCATTGCTGTAATTGCTTCTATAGGATACTTACCTGCTGCAGTTTCTCCGGAAAGCATTACACAGCTTGTTCCATCAAATACAGCATTGGAAACATCAGAAACTTCTGCTCTGGTAGGACGTGGATTTCTAATCATTGAATCGAGCATCTGGGTTGCTGTAATAACAGGCTTACCTGTTCTCAAACCCTCTGAGATCATCTTCTTCTGAAGAATAGGAACACGCGCAGCTGGAATTTCTACACCAAGATCTCCTCGAGCAACCATTATGCCATCACTTGCTGCGATAATCTCTTTCAGGTTATCAACACCTTCCTGATTTTCAATCTTGGAAATAATCCTTATATCACTTCCTCCATTTTCTTTAAGGACCTTTCTGATAGCTTCTACATCAGAAGCCTTTCTTACAAAGGAGGCTGCAATGAAATCAAAATCATTTTCGATTCCAAACTTGATATCGGAAATATCCTGCTCTGTGAGAGCTGGAAGATGGATATGCACACCTGGAATATTTATAGATTTATTGGAAGAAAGGCGCCCACCATTTCTAACGATACAGTGAATCTCATTTCCCTTAATTTCCTTTACTTCAAGACCTACAAGACCATCGTCGATCAAAATGAGCTGTCCTATTCCCACTTCCTTGGCAAGATTGCTGTAAGTGACAGATACGATCTTCTCATTTCCAAGTACATCATCACAGGTAAGAATGAATTCATCACCTGCTACAAGATCAATAGGGTTTTCAAACTTCTTTACTCTTATCTCTGGCCCCTTTGTATCCAATATAGTAGCTACCGGTACTCCTAGAGAATCACGAACGGATGTAAAACGATTGAGCCTTTCAAGCTGTTCCTCATGAGTACCATGAGAAAAATTGAAACGAGCAGCGTTCATTCCTGCAGCGATAAGTTTGTGGATCATCTCAGTGCTATCTGTTGCAGGACCTAGTGTACATATGATCTTTGTTTTCCTCATTTTAAGACCTCTCTTTTACTAGGTTACCATGCAAATAGAAATTCTATGAAAAAAATTAATTTCACTGATATAAAATTAGCTTTTGATAAGCTCCAGCTGTGAGCCTATATATTTCATTCCAGCACGAGAGAAGGCTTCAAGTGTGATAGTATTCCGCTCGTCAATATTGATAGCGCTAAGAGGCCTTCCTGTTTCTCTAGAAGCAAAAGAAAGAAGCTTTACCCCTTCTTCTACATCTTTGGTTATCAGAAAGTGGACCTCTCCAAAAGAAGAGAAAGAAATAAAAGAAGAACCAAACGTATAGCAAAGAGGCTTGATTCTCTCAAGGGCTTCACGAGTGTTCTGGTGCGAGGGTCTATACTCATCCAGGATAGAGGAAAGAGGTACTTCTTTTGCTTGGATATCAGCCTCATCTACCTTTCCTGAATAAAGCATAAGTCTTCTAACTTTCCTAAAGCCTAATTTTTCATAGAAGCTTAGTGCAGGAAGGTTAACATCGAGGCATTCAAGTGTGAGTGAAGAAGTACAGCTCAAAGTCTTGTTTATCAATGTCTTGCCAATACCACCAGATCGGTATTTGGGTCTAACTGCAAGGCCACAGCTATAGAAGCCTGAATTCGATGGACAATTGAGAATAATGCCTACAAGCATTCTTTCATAAGTAACACCGAATGAAAGATGAGGATCAAAACCATTCCTTTTCAAGAAGATAAGGAACTCCTCAAAGGTTGGTTGTATTTTCAGATTGTAATCAGCAAAACCTTTAAGGAAGCAATCATATACCTTCTCAGGTTCTGAAGAATCAAGTCGTATCAAGTTAAAGTCTGAAGCCATAAAACATGCAAATTATAAATGAAAAAGCCATCAGATTAAAACTGATGGCCTGATATATATGCTCGGAAAGTGAAATTCCGTAAAAGTAAAAAAAACCTGGCAGCGTCCTACTCTCCCGGATACGAGATCCAGTACCATCGGCGATGGAGTGTTTCACTGTCGTG
>JAILRW010000163.1 GCA_024698005.1 Sphaerochaetaceae bacterium
GTAATTACACCGTAACTGACGAATACACGGAAGTATTCACCAAGCTGTGCTTCTCCAATAAGGTTCTTACCAGCCATAGGAGAGATAACGAACATCAAATGGAAGAGAATTACGCCAAGGAATACATTTCTGATATTTGCCTTGGCAACTGATGCACCTCCAACAAGAAGAGCAGCGATAGAGAACATACCAACCTGTGTGTGGCTGTTATATGTATTGAGTGTACCGATGTTCTGAAGGTAGATGATCATACCATAACCAGCAAATACAGTAGAAATGATGATGGAGATAATTCTAGTTCTTTCGACCTTGATACCAGAAGCTCTTGCAACTTCCATATCCTGTCCAACTGCTCTCATGTCCTGGCCAAGTTTTGTCTTTCTGAACCAAAGTATGAAAACACAGAGAAGGGCAATTACAATAAGAGTAGCAACAGGAATGTTGATTCCAGCAATCTTAAGAGGAATAAGACCATCAAGCTGCTTTCTGATTCCAGTAAGGTTTACTGTATTTCTGATACCATAACCACGGGAAAGTACAAGTGCGCTATTAGCGATAGGAATAATTGAACCCATCATATAGAGTACAACAAGCTGATAAACACCATTAACAAAGAAGCCGATGATGTAGCTTGTTACCATCTCTCTACCTTTAGCCATGTTTAGGAGATTACCACACATCCATCCAAGGAAGATTGAGATAGGGGTAGAGATGATAGCTGCAAGGATCATGCCAGGAATACCTACAACACCAAGGTTACAGATAACAATAAGACCAATTTCTGCTGCCATTGCACCGAGTGTCATACCAAAGTTAAGACCCATACCTGCCATAATTGGAATAAGAAGGCTGAGGATCAAGAAGGCATTTCTTGACAGACGTACAAAGATCTCATTGATAAGATAGTTCATTGAATATCCTGAAAGAGGGATACCAATTGCACAAATAATTACAAATAGAATAGGTACAGTGTTGTTCTCGACAAAGCGCTTTACCTGTTCCGCACGGGATATATTCAGGTTCTTCATCTTGCCACCTCCGACTTACGGGTCAATGCGTAGAGAATCATACCGTTAGATACGATAATACGTACGACCTCAGAAATATCAGTATGAACAACAGAGTTCATTACCGAAGGAGTCATCGTAAGGATACCCTGGAATAGGAAAGTACCTACGATAACGTTTGTTATGGATGCTTTGTTTACACTAGCACCACCAATCAAAATAGCACTTACAGCAGGAAGAGCCATATAGAATGGTCCCATATAAAGCTGGATAAATCCAAAGCTCTGTTCGTAAACAAGAATACCAACAGCACCAAGCCAAGTTGACATGATAACAGAGAGAGTTCTGATTCTATCAACATTGATACCACTTGCCTTTGCAAATACAGGATTGGAACCAACAGCTGTCATTGCTGTACCAGTCTTGGTGTGGAGGAAAGCCCACATGAGGAATGCAAGTAAAGCAAAGAAAAGGAACATACCAGTAGGAACGACAAAATCACCAATCTTCAATGATAAGAAATCATTAAGTACATGGAGATAATATCCTTCTGTACTGATTGTAGTTCTAAGACCACGACCAGCATAACCCCAGACCATTGTTGGATTGTGATAAGGAAGCAAGAGCCACATCATACACATGAAAGCAACGGATGAGAAACCTACATAGGTTGCAATCATCATTTCTCCGCCCTTAACCTTGTTAAGGAGTTTGCCGTATCCTAGACCAGCGAGTAGGGCAAATGGAGTAGAGAAAACAATTGCCATCAAGAAGCTGACCATTCCAGTGAAACCCATTTCGATAGAAAGGGTAGCACCGAGAAGACCAGAGATGATACCAAGAGGAAGACCAAAGTTGAGGCCACATCCAGAATGGATCATTGGAACCATTGCGAGAACCATAACACAGTTCATTCCAAAACGGTTCATAACGTTAGTCAAACTTATATCAAGCTGTACTCCTACAAATGGAGCGACTAAAAACAGTGCTAAAAGGAAGAGTCCAATGATAATTCTTGGAAGTCCTGCCTTATGCACGAAATCAATTATCTTATTCATTTATCACTCCCTTTTCCTACCATGAGGAGACCAAATTCAGCACTTGGTGAAGAAGCAGGAAGAATTCCATGGACCTTGCCGTCTGTAATGATAGCAATTCTGTCACAGATACTTCTGAGTTCTTCAAGCTCACTGGAAATCATGACGATAGTAACACCATTTTCCTGGTTATACTTTCTCAGTGCATTGAGAACGAGCTGTTTTGCACCAATATCAATACCTCTGGTTGGTTCAGATACAAAGAGGAGCTTTGGATTCATTGCGAAAGCCTTAGCAAGACAGATCTTCTGCTGATTACCACCAGAAAGTTCCTTTGCATGCTGCTTGGATGAAGTACAACGGATCTCAAGTTCCTTGATATACTTTGCTGTTACTTCCTCGATTGCAGCCTGATCTCTCCAGGTAATAGGGCCATACTTTTTAAGGAAGTTGTTCCTTACCTGCATTGCACCAAAGGAAACATTCCATTCAAGTGATTCATCAAGGAGAAGGCCTACGCCTCTTCTATCTTCACTTACAAATGCAAGTCCACTATCGAGGAGAAGTCTTGGAGCATTGAGCTTGAGAGACTTGCCCTGGAAGTTTACTTCACCACCAGCAGGGTAGAGGCCCATAACACCGTTAGGAATACCAAGCTTACCCTGTCCAGCAAGACCGCCAATACCAAGAATCTCACCCTTATAAACTTCGAGATTGACATCACGAACTGTTTCACCAGGCATATTTACCCATAGATGCTTGATTGAAAGATCGACAGGAGCGTTCTTGTAATCGAAATCACGATTATCATTTTCTTTTACTGCTATCTCACGTCCAACCATCCAGTTTGCAATTGCCTGAATTTCAATATTCTTATTAGGAACCTGCTGGATGATCTTACCATCTCTCATGACCATAATTGAGTCACAAACATCGATGATTTCCTGAAGTCGATGGCTAATGAAAATGATAGCAACACCTTCGCTAGAAAGCTTTTTCATTGCAACAAGAAGATTCTCTGCTTCCTTCTCTGAAAGAACTGCAGTTGGCTCATCAAGAACAAGGAGTCTGATCTTCTTAGCATTTTCACCACTGTCCTTTGAAAGCTCACGAGCAATTTCTGTAAACTGCTTATGCCCAACTGGCATCTGGTTTACAGGCATATTGGAATCAAGAGGGACACCAAGACGGTCGATAGCTTTATTACTGATATCATCCATCTTAGCTCTATCAAGCGTATCCATTCTGTCACCAAATAGGTCACTGAATAAACTTCTCTTCTGTGGTTCACGATTAAGTACAATATTTTCTGTAGCTGTAAAATCAGGAATCAAAGAGAATTCCTGGTGAACCATACCAATACCCTGATTCAAAGCATCAAGAGATGATTCGAAATGAACTACCTGTCCATCAAATAGCATCTCTCCTTCATAACCACCTGTGTTCTTGATTGAATCCATGGCAAACAGGATATTCATCAATGTAGATTTACCTGCACCATTTTCTCCAACAAGACCCAAAATCTCTCCTTCGTGGAGCTTGAAGTTGACATCATAAAGAACCTGATTTCCAAAGAAGTCCTTTCTGATATGTTTCATCTCCAACAAAGGTATCTTTTGTTCGTTCATATCTTTTTCTTTCCTCATATGTGGGATTGTTGCTTTTATCTTTTGATTAGAAAAAACAAAGGCATCAGTTCCACAAACAAAAACTAAAAGGGGAGAAGAGAACCTCTCCCCCTTTATTGCCAAAGGCAGAAATTACTTCATTGTGAAGAACTTTTCTGGAACCTCTACAGAAGTAGCGTTCATGTAACCCTTGCCCATGATATAGGTGTCCTGATAGATCAAGACATGGTTCTTTGCACGTACGCCAGTTCCGATATCTGTGTAAAGGGAACCATTCCACTTTGCACCTGGTGTGAACTTACCATATGCCTTCATGATATCGCTCATCTTCATGAGTTCGCTATCGCCCTTGAGAACGTTGATAGCATGCTCGCCGAGACCAGCTGTTGTTGTATAACCATAGGAGTATGCCCATGTACCGAAGCGACCTGAGCCGCCCTTGTCTTTGATGGAACCTTCGACCTTAGCAAGAATTGCTGGGAAGTTGCCTGCTTCTGCAGAGAGGTCGATACCAAGAGCTCCAGGATATCCCATGAGTGGGGATGGGAGGTCAGCTTCGATGAAGTAACCACCATAAGCAAGAAGCTGCTTGAGGAGAGGCTCTGTATGAGCATCGTTAGTACAGAAGAATGCTGTATCCTTGCCATACTTCTCGATCCATGCTGGAACATTCTCGAGGATGTACTGCTGAGCACCTGCAACACCAACGTCAGATGTTGGGTCTGGAGCAGTCTCCATGTGGAAATTCATGCCAAGTTCCTCACATGTTGCTCTCATGATTGCAACACGGCGGCTCATGGATTCATATGAGAGGTGACGTGGGAAGGAGATATGAACAAAGTTCTTTACACCAAGTTCATGAGCAGTGTGGATGATAAGATAACCACGTGCTACGAAGTCGTTCTGAACAACGAGGTCAGCGGAGGACTCGATAACTGCTGGATCTTCGTGTGCTTCACCTGCGATACAGATAATATCACTTCTCTTTTCCTTAACTCTGCGGAAAGCTTCTGTTGTGCCAGGAATAGCCTGGTTAACTATGATAGCCTTCATGAGTGGATCATCAGCAAGACCTGCAATTACACTAATTGTAGTCTCAGCTTCTTCCATGAAGTTATCTGGATAAGTAACGTGCTGGATCATACCACCGTCCTGTACAGCGCCATACTCAGCAATGAGAGCTTCTGCACCACGGAGGTCATCTTCAGACTGAGAAACAGTACCAGTAACGATACCGATGTGGAAATTTGTTGATGCAGCAGCTTCAGCAGCAGCTGGCTTTGCTTCTTCCTTAGCACCACCTGCAAAAGCGAGGGATGCAACGAAGATCAAGCTCAACAGAACAACAAGAGTCTTCTTCATGTTTGTCTCCTTATTTTTTATATCTCTTTTCATTTCAATAAAATGAAATAAAGAATTAATATTTTTATTATGAATCAAAGTTCATAATTAATAAACATAATAATAAAAAACATGCTTTTATTCAAAGGAATGTGTAATTTTTTAGCTCAAACTTTATTTTTACACTGATTTTGCTGTTTTTTTTCATCTTCACGTTAACCTTATAACACATATTGAACATTTTTAATATTTTTTGACATTCATATATAAAAGTGTTGATTTAATACTTATTTTAATTCAAATAACCATTGTTATATTTTGTAAAGAATTAAACGAGGAAAAATATATGAATGTAAAAAATGTAATTGCTATTTTTATAATTTCAATTTTATTTCTGTTTGTTTCGTGTGATGGAAGTTCATCATCTACTTCCTCATCCTCTTACACAAAGAATGAATCTTCAAGAAGTATTGATTCAGACAGCTATGACTCTATCAGCTATGAAACCTTTTCTACATCAGTTACATTAGATCTCTCAACTCCTTCAATAGATAGTGAAGAAATTACAACCAGTGGAGTTGAGTTATCATCTGGTATCACTGCAAAGTTGGCTAAATCATCAAAACCTGCATATCTGACAGTCGATACATCTGGATATGATGGTAATGTTGAATTAAATATATCTGGTACTTTAAGTAATTATGGCCTCAAGATTGATGGTAATGCTTCTTATTGTGTAACGCTAAATTTAAGTGATGTAACAATAGAAAGTGCAAATACACCATGTATTAAAGTATCAGATATAACAAAATCATATATTGTATTTGACGGAACCAATACCTTAACTGATGGTAGATCATATGGTACAGGTTATAGTAAGGCAGAAGGAACCGATTATTATACATCTTCGTACGATGGTGATATTGAGGATGGTGCTGAAGAAACACAGACATGGGCCCTAGGTGATGATGCCAAAGGAACAATATTCTCGAAGTTTCCTTTGATATTCTCTGGTGATGGCACGCTTTCAGTCACACAGAACTACAAGCATGCTATCTATTCCAAGGATTACATCAAGGTAAATAGTGGAACTATCAATACAGCCTCAACAGGAGGAAGAAATGGTTTCCAGTCTGTAAATGGCTTCATCATGAATGGTGGAAAAATTACTATCAATGGTTCTGGCACAAATATTGACAATGAAAGTAGGGGAATTGTTGTTGAAGGATCTGATGAAAATTCAAGCTACGCTGGAGAAGGTTATATTTTGATTAATGATGGTACTCTTACAATTAATACATATAGTAAGGGTATAACAGCAAAGTGGGATATTGATGAAGATTACACGACTTCCTCAACCGATGATGATCCATATCCAGCTGTTCTGATCAATGGTGGAACTATCACAGTTACAACAACAGGAACTGTCAAGGATGACTACAGCGCAAGTGTAACAGATGCAAATGGTGTTACAAGTACAGAGACAGTTAGTTGTTCCCCTGAAGGTATTGAAGGCAAACAAGCTATTTAT
>JAILRW010000018.1 GCA_024698005.1 Sphaerochaetaceae bacterium
TATTCATCAAGTGCGATCAACCAATGATTCCTGGCTATGTAATGATCCACTCAGAAAAAGAACTAGGTGTATTAAATAGAAATATCAGGAGTATGAGTCAATCTTCATTTGGATTGCTAAAATATTCTGATGGGTCTTTCGAACTGAAAGGTAAAGATCTTGAATATGCTGCATGGGTGTTTTCCTTTGAAGGAAGAATTACAGCTAGCAAGGTAAAGATAATAAAGAATATCAAGGAAGGGGACACTATTGTCGTTGTTTCTGGTCCATTGAAGGACTTCAAGGGAAAGATTATAAAGCTCAACAAGAACTCTCGTGTTCTTGTCGAGGTTGATTTCCTGGGGGATGTCAAGACCATCAACCTTCCAATTGACATTGTAAGTATTGACCACTCTGTTGAGAAATCTGGTCAGAGTGCTACTCAGATTATTAATGAAGGTAATTGAATCTAGTGTTAATATTATTCACCAAGGAGGATTAATTGTATGTCCATACTTGTTGCAGGTGGTGCTGGCTATATTGGTAGCCATACATGTGTAGAACTAATCAACTCAGGCTATGAGGTAGTCGTTGTAGACAATCTCTCTAACTCCTCTGTAGAGGCAATAAGAAGAGTTGAAAAGATTACAGGAAAAGCGATCAAATTCTATGAAGTTGATGTTCTTGATAAAGAGAAACTCACAGCTGTCTTCGATACAGAAAAGATTGAGGCTGTAATTAACTTTGCTGGACTTAAGGCTGTAGGTGAGTCTGTCCAGAAACCACTTGAATACTACCATAATAACATTACCGGTACTCTCATACTCTGTGATGTAATGAGAGAGCATGGAGTAAAGAATATAATCTTCTCTTCCTCTGCTACCGTCTATGGAGACCCAGCATTCGTGCCAATCACAGAAGAGTGTCCAAAGGGCAATATTACTAATCCATATGGACAGACCAAGGGAATGCTTGAACAGATCCTCACTGATATCCAGCATGCTGACAAGGAGTGGAATGTTGTGCTTCTTAGATACTTCAATCCAATCGGTGCCCACGAGAGTGGTCTGATAGGAGAAGATCCAAAGGGTATTCCTAACAATCTAGTTCCATATATTGCCCAGGTTGCAGTTGGCAGAAGAGAAGCTCTCGGTGTTTTCGGTAACGATTACCCAACCCACGATGGAACAGGAGTCAGAGATTATATTCACGTAGTTGACCTGGCAAAAGGGCATGTGTGTGCACTCAAGAAGCTTTCCCCAGGCAGTGGAGTATCCATCTACAACCTCGGTACTGGAACAGGTTCAAGTGTTCTCGATGTCCTCCATGCCTATGAAAAGGCCTGTGGAAAGAAGCTTCCTTACAAGATCATGCCACGTAGGGCAGGGGATATTGCAACCTGCTATTGTGATGCTACAAAGGCATACAAAGAACTTGGTTGGAAGGCCGAAAAGAATATCGATGATATGTGCGCTGACTCCTGGAAGTGGCAGAGCACAAATCCAAATGGTTATAACAGCTGATAGCTACTCTATATATGTGACAACTACCTTGTCATCAAGATAGTTGACATCAAGTACACGATGTAATCTGTAGAGCTTTGAAAGCGCCTGTGTATCAGTAAGCTCAAGCTCTACAGTTTTTCTTGTCAAGCTTGAGAGCACTTTTTCTCTCATTCTCTCAAGAAGCTTGGGAATGCCTTCCTTGGTCCTTGCACTTATTTCAATGTGGTCCGGAATCGATACTCGCATCCTTGAGAGCGCAAAATCATTGCCCTCTGTATCTATCTTATTGAAAACAATAATTCTTTCCTTCTCCCCACAACCCAGCTCTGAAAGGACTTCATTAGTTGTGTTGTATGCCATTTCCATATCTGGGTTCTCGCCATCACATACGATAATGAGACAGTTTGCAAGGCATGCCTCTTCAAGGGTTGAAGAGAATGCCTTGACTAGATGATGAGGAAGATTGGAAACAAAGCCTACAGTATCTGAAATTGTTGCTTTGATGTTCTTACAAAGAGATATCATCCTGGTTGTTGTATCGAGAGTTGCAAATAGTTTGTTTTCAGCAAGAACATCGGAACCTGTCAGTACATTCATCAGAGTGCTCTTTCCTGCATTTGTGTAGCCAACCAGAGCAAAGCTATAGACAGAAGAGCTCTGCCTTCTACTCCTTTGGGTATCTCTTGTCTTCTTTACTTCTTCAAGCTCTCTCTTGAGTGCAACAATCTGGTTTTCCAGCTGTCTTCTATCAAGCTCAAGCTGACGCTCACCAGCTCCTCTCGAGCCCTTGACACCACCACGCTGCTGGGAAAGATTGCTCCAACGTCTTTGAAGACGTGGAAGTGAATATTCAGCTCTAGCAAGAGAAACCTGAAGGACTGCTTCTCTAGTTTGTGCTCTGTCTGCAAAGATCTGGAGAATGACTTCTTCTCTGTCTATACAGCAGATATCGAGTTCCGCTTCGAGGTTTCTCAATATTCTTGGAGAAAGAGATGTGTCGAAGATTACCATGTCAGGTTCGTGAAAAAGTACATTTTCCTTTAGCTCTTCAACCTGCCCCTTGCCAAATAGGGTAGCGGCATTGGGCTTTCTTATATTGAAGGTCAGTATTGCAAGTGGAAGTGACCCCATAGTGGAAACAAGGCTTTCAAGCTCTTCAGAGCGCAGATGCATCCTCATTTCACTTTCATCATTTTCATTTGGGATTACCAGAAGTGCTTTCTGTTTTTCCACTTTTGTTTCGAACATAAGAACAATTTAGAAGAGGTAAGGTATTAAGTCAATTATTTAGATGGAAATCAAAAGGATATGGATTGAACTAGAACCTTGTGAGTTTTTGGTTTTATGGGTATAGTCAAGCAAGAGGTATAAATAATGGCTCTTAACTGTGGTATCGTAGGACTTCCAAATGTAGGTAAGTCAACAATATTTTCTGCTGTCACTTCAGCACCAGCTGAAGCTGCCAACTATCCATTCTGTACAATCGATCCAAACGTCGGTATGGTAAGTGTACCAGATCCAAGATTGGACAAAATTGTCTCTCTCATCCCGCCTGCAAAGGTAATTCCTGCAACTGTAGAATTCGTAGATATTGCAGGTCTCGTAAAGGGAGCAAGTCAGGGTGAAGGACTTGGCAATAGATTCCTTGCCGCTATCAGAGAGGTTGGTGTAATTGCACACGTCGTAAGATGCTTTGAAAACCCTGATATCATTCATGTAAATAATAAGATTGACCCAGCTGGTGATATTGAGACCATCAATATCGAGCTTGCTCTTGCAGACTTGGAGTCTGTAGAGAAGCGCTATGACAAGATGGCAAAGATGGGTAGGGTAAACAAGGAACAGCAGAAGGAAAATGAAATTGTTCTTCCAATCCTTGATAGACTCAAGAAATCTCTTTCTGATGGTATTGCTGCAAGACAGGTTGTAACTGATCCAGATGAGATTGCAGCACTTTATGATATGCATCTTATCACTATGAAACCAGTCATATACGTTTGTAACGTCGATGAAGATGGAATCACTGATGACAATGAATATGTCAAGATAGTAAAAGAAATTGCTGCAAAGGAAGAGGCAAAGGTTGTAGTAATCTGTGGAAAGATCGAAGCTGAGATCGCAGAGATGGACACAGAGGAAGAGAAGCAGGAGTTCCTGGAAGCTGTTGGTCTTGAGGAATCAGGCCTCAACACACTTGTTCGCTCCGCTTACGAGACCCTCGGTCTTAGAACCTTCTTTACAGCTGGATCAGATGAGGATAGAGCTTGGACATTCCATGCAGGAGATAAGGCTCCAAGGTGCGCAGGTGTTATCCACACGGACTTTGAGAAGGGCTTTATCAGAGCAGAAGTATACAACTGTGAGGACTTATTCAAATACGGTAGCGAGCTCAAGGTAAAGGAAGCTGGAAAACTGCGTGTTGAAGGTAAGGATTATGTTGTGCAGGATGGAGATATCATGCACTTCAGATTCAATGTTTAGTCCTTGACTTGTTTATAACTTTGTTATAACTTAGAAAGGCCGTGTCGTAGACATGGCTAATGCATATTTTTTCGGAGGGTATAAATCTATGGCAAGAAACACATCTCCTAGATTTAAGCAGTGCAGAAGACTTGGTGTTAATGTATGTGGACATCCCAAGGCAATGAAGAGAGCTGGTTCCCCAGCTTTCGCAAAGAGAAAGAAGCCTACTGAGTACAGTAAGCAGCTCTGTGAGAAGCAGAAGCTCAAGGCATACTATGGTGTTCTTGAGAAGCAGCTTCGCCATTACTATGATCTTGCAATGAAGTCAGATATGATGACAGGTGACGCACTTGTTATCCTGCTCGAGACAAGACTCGACAATGCTGTATACCGCATTGGTTTCGGAAACTCAATCCGTCTCGCAAGACAGCTTGTATCCCATGGACACATTCTTGTAAACGGAAAGAAGGTAGACATCCCATCTTATCAGATCAAGGTCGGTGATGTTATATCCCTCAAGGAAGGCTCAAGAAAGAACGAACAGTTCAAGAATTGCTTCCTTGGTCACCCAGCATTCAATCTTCCTTACTTCGAGAAGAATGAAGAAGAATTCTCTGGCAAGCTCACAAGACTTCCTGAAAGAAAGGAAATCCCAGTTGAAGTACATGACCAGGCTGTAGTCGAATTCTACTCCAAGTAAAGAATCTTCATCTGTTCTTATATCCTTACCGATACCCTGCCACATCAGGGGAACTCAAAAATATATCTCACATTCCCTTTCCGAGGTATATGGATGGACGCTCCTTGACGGCTGCCCTCAGAAAACAGGGAGCGATGGAAAAGATAGGAAGAGCTATGGAAACAGGAAAACCACCAGATCGGTGGTTTTCTTGTATTTAAAGGTAATAATTAATTATTTTTCTCTGTTTTCAAGAGTAGCAGTGCAATGATGAATACCAGCAGTTCTGAAAGAGGTACAGCAAACCAGATCGCATCCCTGCCAAAGAGAAGAGGAAGAATGAATACAAAGAGAAGTGAGAATACAAAACTTCTGAGTACAGAAATTGCTATAGCCTTTTTCTCTTTGAATATTGATTGGAAATAATAGGTCATGTAGATATTGAAGAAGTAGAAGATCAGGGAGGTGAAATATATTCTCATGTAAATTTCACCTTGGCTGAATAGCTCTAGATCACCCTTCATGAACACTCTGATAAGATTTCTTGGAAAGAGTTCTGTTACAAGGAATGAAAGAAGAGATATCACGAAAACATATTTTATCGCTTCTCTTGAAATGCTCTTGGCCCTGTCTTTATATCCAGCACCCAGGTTCTTTGAGATAAGAGGCTGTGAGGATTGACCAATAGCAAAGGCAGAGAAAGAAAGAACGAAGACAATATTTCCAATACATGAGTAGATCGCCAGTGTATCCGATCCATAGTAGCGCATTATCTGGTTATTGAATGAAAGTGCCAGTATTCCAGTTGCCAGGTCAAGGATGAAGGAAGGAACACCAGAAAAGAGGATATCCTTTGTTTTTTTGATGAAGCCTCTTGGAATTACAAATCCAAGTTCCGTTTTGTGTGTAAAAACATAGATGATACAAATTGTCTGTATGATGACCTCAGAAAGAGCAGAAGCAACACCAGCACCGAATATTCCCATATCATATACAAAGACAAGTACATAGTCCCCGACCATGTTGAAAATACCACCTAGCAGAGTTGCTACAGTATCAATAATTGGTTTTCCATCTGCTCTGGTGTAGGGAAGAATGACGTTGCCTATAATGAAGAATGGGATTGCTATCCTTATTGAATATACATATCTTCTTGCGTAGACAAGCAGTGTTTCATCAGCGCCGAATAGAGTGAGAATAAAATCTCCCTTGAAAAAGAAGAGGAGCATAGTAATTGCACTTATCAAAGAGGAGAGTATTATAGAGATTGTAAAATACTCTTTTGCTTCTCTTTTTCTACCTTCTCCTATCAGATAGGAAAAATAGACTGCTCCTCCTACACCAACAAGAGCCCCAAGAGATAGAATTACATTCCAAACTGGTAGTATGCAGGCAACAGCAGCAGCACCTAAAGCACCCTCATATTGGCCAATCATAATTGAATCTACAATAGAATAGATTGCAACTATAAAAGAACCCAGAAAGGACGAGAAGAAGTATTTTGTAAACAGTTTTTTAGGATTATCCTTCAAAATGTCCATGAGAAGGATAATAGCAAAATAAAAATATTTTGTATCGTTTGATGATATGTAAATTAATCATTATATTTACTCTTAGTTCGAGAGGTATCTAGTTTGATTAAAGAATTGATTAAAAGTCTCAGGGAGTATCGGTTTTACGCCCTTATAACACCTGTGCTCATGATAGGGGAAGTACTGATGGAAGTGCTCATCCCGACTCTCATGGCCCGTATCATAGACAATGGTGTCTATGCAGGTGATATGGCCTACGTAGAAAAGATGAGTGTTTATATAGTACTCTCAGCACTTTGCTCACTTGCCTTTGGTGTTCTTGGCTCTTTTACTGCCGCTAAGGCCAGTACAGGGTTCGCAAAGAACCTCAGACACGATATCTTCAATAGAATCGAGAGCTTCAGTTTCAAGAGTATAGATACATTCTCAACCTCCTCTCTGATAACTAGAATCACAACAGATGTCCAGAATGTCCAGAACAGCATGCAGATGCTGATTAGAATCTGCTTCCGTGCTCCAATCATGTTCATCATCGCAATCATAATGGTCTTCAGGAATGGAGGTTCTCTGGTGCTCATTTTTGCCTGTGCTATCCCAATCCTTGCACTCTTTATCTACAACAACATGACAAGCGTGCATCCTATCTTCACTAGAGTTTTCAAGCATTATGATAGGCTCAATAGAACTGTAGAAGAGAACATAACAGGTATCAGGACAGTCAAGGCAAAAGTAAGGGAAGATTATGAGATTGAAAAGTTCGATGCAGTAAGTCAGAGCATCCATGATGATTTCGTCAGTGCCCAGAAGAAGATTGCCATAATGCATCCCTTCATGACATTCATGACCTATACCTGCATGTTGCTTATTGCCTGGTTCGGAGCTCACTTGATATTGGATGGAAAGCTTGGAACAGGTGAACTGATGAGTGTCTTTACATATACAATGATGATACTCATGAACCTTATGATGATTGCATTCATAATTCTTTCCGTTACTATGTCCAGAGCCTCTGGACAAAGAATAGTTGAAGTTCTGAGAGCTGAAAGTGAGATGGATGAAAATGCAAATGGTCTCAAAGAGGTTCCTGATGGTTCTGTAAAATTTGACCATGTCTACTTTTCATATGGGGGAGATGCTACAGTTCTTCACGATATAAATCTCGATATAAAGAGCGGA
>JAILRW010000064.1 GCA_024698005.1 Sphaerochaetaceae bacterium
AAATTATGACGGAGCTCGACCTTGCGATTATTCTTGGGTAAAAGCTCTCAGTGATGAGTGCAGAGAAGCTAATACAACTTTTGCCTTCTTTGGTATTGGAAATGACTTTGTCAAGGATGGTAAGCACTACCATCTTGATAGCAATATGCAGAAGCTGATGGCCTATAAGTCGAATTTTAGTTTCAAGGGACGAGAGTTTCACTACAATCTACATGACAGTTTAGGCTTCCCAATAAGGCAGGAAGATATGTACGTTCCATACTTCTCTAAACACTGTGATAACTGTCCGATGAGGATAACCTGCAATGGTTGTTCAAGATGTGGAAAGTGTAAGTACATTTAAAAAGAGGCCAGAAATCTGACCTCTTTGTTTGCTAGAAGTTTCTTCCGCAACAGTTCTTGTACTTCTTTCCACTTCCACATGGACAAGGATCATTTCTGCCAACCTTCTTGGTTGTTCTTATGATCGTATTGTTCTGCTGTGCCTGATCAGTGAGATGGCTTTCTGGTTTCTTTGGTCCCAGTGTAAGCTTTCTCATTGGAGATGCATTGGCCTGTTCGTTCTTTGGTCTGATGCTGATCTTTACACCTACAGCAGTTCTGCAGACTGTGGAGCTGATATCACCAAGCATTCTATCGTAAGCATCTGATGCTTCATTCTTGTATTCGACCAGAGGATTCTTCTGAGCATAGCTCATAAGGTGAGCTGCATCCTTTATGTCTTCAAGCGCATCGAGATGGTCTATCCATCTTCTGTCGATATTCTTGAGGTAAACAGAACGCAGGAACATGTTGAAGTTTTCTTTTCCAACAATCTCTTCCTTGGCTTTGATGATGGCACTGATTCTTTCAGCACAGACAGAAGATACATTATCAAGATACTCATTTTCTGTGACTGCAAAGTCAGTAGTGAACTCATTGATAAGTGCATCACGGAATGCTGCAAAACCAGACTCTTTGGTATCCTGATAGATGGACTCTACAAGCTGTTCACAGTTATTTGTGATTCTCTCGCTCAAATTTTCATCTGCAAGGATGTCATCTCTCTGTTCGTAGATATAATTTCTCTGCTCGTTAAGTACATCATCGTAATCGAGGAGTCTCTTTCTTATTTCGAAGTTTCTCTCTTCGACTCTCATCTGTGCTTTTTCAATTGCTCCAGTGAGCATCTTGTTCTCGATAGGTTCTCCGTCAGCTAGACCGAGATGTCCAACAAGATTCTTGATGCTATCAGAAGCAAAGAGACGCATCAGAGGATCATCCAGAGATACGAAGAAGCGGGATACACCAGGGTCACCCTGACGACCAGATCTACCTCTTAACTGGTTATCGATACGTCTGGATTCATGGCGTTCTGAACCTATGATATAAAGACCACCGAGTGCCTTTACCTCTTCATAGTTCTTCTGCCAGATAGGCTTGATCTCATCCATTGCCTCTTTCAACATCTCTTTTGTGGCATCGGTTCCAACTTTCTTTATAGCAAGATGTTCTGGAGAACCACCGAGCTTGATATCGGTACCACGACCAGCCATGTTGGTTGAGATGGTTACTGCTCCTTTGCTGCCAGCTTCACCAATGATCCAAGCTTCTCTAGCGTGGTTCTTCGCATTGAGTACTTCATGCTTGATTCCATTTCTCATGAAGAGGGAAGAGAGCAGTTCGGATTTTTCGATAGAAACAGTACCAATAAGAACAGGCTGACCGGTTGCATGAATCTTCTTTACCTCTTCTACGATTGCATTGAATTTCTGTCTTTCATCGAAGTAGACAAGGTCTGGAAGATCTTCTCTTGCAATAGGCTTGTTTGTTGGAACTACAACGACGTCGATTCCATAGATCTGCTTGAACTCCGCAGCTTCAGTATCAGCAGTACCAGTCATACCAGAAAGCTTTGAGTACATTCTGAAGAAGTTCTGGAAGGTTATAGTCGCAAATGTCTTGCTCTGACCCTTGATGGAGACCTTTTCCTTGGCCTCGATTGCCTGATGGAGACCGTTGTTGTATCTTCTTCCTGGAAGAATTCTACCTGTGAACTGGTCGACGATCTGGATTTCTCCTTCCTTGACAACGTAATCAACATCCTTCTGGAACATCCTGTGTGCAATTACAGCTTCTGTTACATAGTGGATGTATTCGAAGTTTCCATCATCATAGATGCTTGTTGTATCCTCTCCGTTTTCATCTTTGCTCAGAATAAGAATACCCTGCTTTCTGAGTACATTTTCAATTCTGGTAATACCTTGCTTTGTGAAGGTTATGTTCTTGCTCTTCTCATCTACCTTGTAATCTCCCTTTTCATCGAAGTTGCTTACAAGCTGAGTGTCGAGCATTTCGAATTTAGAGAGCTCGTAATATTCACCAGTTTCTGGATCTTTTTCGCACTCCTTGAGATATTGGACAATTCCATCTGCGATCATGACCTGCTTTGAATCATCATCTGCCTGACCTGAGATGATGAGAGGAGTTCTTGCTTCATCGATGAGGATGGAGTCGATTTCGTCGACGATACAGAAGTTGTGTCTGCTCTGAATCTTGTCTTCAAGCCTCCACTTCATATTGTCTCTAAGGTAATCAAAGCCAAACTCGTTGTTTGTTCCGTAGGTAATATCGCAAGCATAGGCAAGCTTTTTTCTTTCATTGTCCTGGTCAGAAAGAATTGCTCCAACAGTGAGGCCAAGGTAGTTGTAGACAGGACCCATCCAGGATGCGTCTCTTCCTGCAAGGTAATCATTGACAGTAACTATGTGGACACCTTTTCCCGAGAGAGCGTTAAGGTATGCTGCAGGAACACAGGTGAGGGTCTTACCTTCACCTGTCTTCATTTCTAGAATTGAGCCCTGATGGAGAACTACAGCACCCATGATCTGTACATCGTAATGTCTTTCTCCAAGTACTCTATAGGATGCCTCTCTTGCCATGGCAAAGGCTTTTGGAAGAATTTCATCGAGACTTTTCTTTTTCTCGCTTACTTCACTCTTCCAGAGCGCGGTCTGCGCTTTCATCTCTTCCTCTGTGAGCTTTGAAGCCCAATCAGATTCTTTATTGACTGCCTCAACAATTGGTGTAAGGCGCTTCATGTCCTTGTCATGTTTGGTTCCCCCAAATAGGGAAGTAAATAATTTAAATGCCATAATGTACTAAAGTATAATAATAGATCAGTTAAACGGCTAGTATTACGGTGTGTCATTTTGCTACAATATTAATTGACATTGAAAGGGTACAGAAAGTACTCTAAGCATATGAAAGTGATATTTACAGGTGGTGGAACTCTTGGTCATGTAATTCCTGCTATCACAGTCGCAAAAGAGCTAAAGGAAAGACGACCAGATTTTGACCTCTTGTATATCGGGGGAAAGAAAAAGAACGAAAGGGAGTATGTTGAAGCAAACGGCTTTCGTTTTATTCCTATCCCTTCGGGAAAGCTTAGAAGATATTTCTCTTTTGAAAATTTTCTGGACTTTTTTCGCTTTCTATCTGGTATTGTCTGTGCCTATTTTGTGGTAGGTAGAGAAAAACCAGATCTGATCTTTTCCAAAGGTGGTTTTGTATCTGTTCCTGTAGTCCTTGCAGGTGCTGTTCACCACGTACCTGTAATTACTCATGAAAGTGATATTTCAATGGGGCTTGCAAATAGGATAAATTCCCATTTTGCAAGAAAGATCTGTTTTGGCTTCGATGTAAAGCAGAAGGATGAAAGGTATGTGTATACAGGAAACCCGATCAGACGGGAAATCCTTGAAAGCACAGCAAGTAGGGATGAGAGACCTCTTATTCTTGTCCTGGGTGGAAGTCTGGGTGCAAGAAGTCTGAATGAGTGTATATATGCTCATCTCGATGAGCTGACTAAAGAGGGGTATGTTGTCCATCAGACAGGTCCTACAGGGAAGGATATAGAGCACGCGAACTATGAACACCATATCTTCATCAATGAGGAATTGCCATCCTTGATGAGAAGAGCAACTGTTGTTATATCGCGTTCTGGTGCCAACACCATATCTGAGCTGAGAAGTGTAAAGGCTTTGATGGTACTTTTCCCTTTGCAGACAAATGCAAGTAGGGGAGATCAGATAGAGAATGCACACTATCTTGAAGAGCGAGGAGAGGCACTTGTTGGTAAAGATGGAGATGACCTGATACGAAAGGTAATTTCTGTCCTCAAGGATAAAGATCTTAGGGACAGTCTTTATGAAAACTTGAGTAGAGAAAATTTGCCAAGTGCAAGTAGAATTATAGTAGATATTATCCTTAAGGAGATTTTATAAATGGGCTGGACAATAGCAGTTGGATCTTTGGAGTTTGGAATCCTCGACATTGTAATGCTGATAGTACTTATCGCAAGTTCTGTTGGTTGTTGTTTGAAAGGCTTTATCTCAGAGTTTTCTCACTGGGGAGGTCTGATGGCTGCCTATTTCACAGGCATCATGTTCACAAAACCCCTGGCAGTAAAGCTTACTGAAGTCCTCCCCTCACTTCCTGCCTTTGTACCAGCATTGCTTGCATTTGTAATACTTGCAGTGATTGCATATATCCTTATCCACATCTTGGGTTCACTCTTGGAAAGAATGGCAGATGCATTCTATCTCGGATATGTTGATAATATCCTTGGTTTCATCTGGGGCCTTGCAATTGCAGCTTTTATAATCGGATTCATCATCTGGATCCTTAAGTTCCAGAATGTTATCGATTTTACTCCTATGTTTGAGAACTCATGGTTTTATAAGAATATTTTTGATACCGGAATGGAGATAGTTCAGACAACTTTCCGTGAGGCATTCTAAGGATGAGCTTCAGAAATCTATCCTTGACTCAGCCTGTACTTGCACAAAGGCTTTCAGGAGAGTATGAAGGTGGGCTGATCCCACAGTGTGTCCTCTTTGCTGGATTACCTTACAGTGGAAAGATGACAGCTGCTGTTGAGCTTGCCATGACAATCCTTAAAAAGGAAGAAGCCTTCAGTACTCTTGAAACTAACGACCTTGTCATCATTTCAAATAGAGATACTGCAGTAAGGATAAAAGCTACTATTGCTGACTTCAGAAAGAAAAGAAACAAAAGAAGTCTTGAAGCAATGCTATTCCAGCTCAGAGTCTTCCTTTTAAGCTTCCATCAGAGCCTTATTGATGCAGGAGATAAATCTCTTTTTGAAAGAGCTAGTGTCCTTTCAGATCTTTTGTATGAAGTCAAACTGGATATGGATGAAAAGTCTCTTCTTGGCAAGCTTGATGAAATTGAGAAACAATCCTTTGCCTTGCTTGATAAGAGAGGAGGAAAGGGCCTTTTCAGTATTGATCAGATAAGAAGTATCCAATCTTATCTCATGTATGATAGCAGCAAGGATAAGTGTGTGATCCTGGAGAATATCGAAGATGTAACCCCAGGGGCCATGAACAGTATATTAAAACTGCTTGAAGAGCCACCACAGGGTGCTCATATAATTCTTGTTTCAAAGAATATGGGAAGAATTTTGGATACTATTCTTTCTAGAGTAAGGAAATACCATGTGCCACAAATCAATAGGGAAACAGAGAAGGCTTTTCTGCGCGATAATCTCTTCACTTCAGAGTATGAAACTATAGAGGACTACTACTATTCACTTTCTGGATTCGATTTATCTCAACTCAAAAGCGAAGCTTCTTCTTTCCTCGACTCTCTATTGGATAAAGAGGATCATCTTTCCTCTACCTTCTCATCTCTCTGTGCATTTCTTGAGCCATATTCTGCATATGACAGATTTCTCTACAAGGTAGTAGAGGAAATCAGAGAAAGAACGATAGATGGAAAACTTGCGCCACACGAGGCACAGTCATTGATCGATAAGATTTCAAGATGCTTGAACGAAGCTGTTACATACAACCAGAACAGAAGGACTATGCTTGAACGCATATCCAAGGAGGTCCACGGTGAGCAATAAGTTATTGAAGAAGGCTTTAGGAAGAGCTGAATCAATCTCAAGAGAGGATATGAAAAAGCTCATTGAGGAGCAGATCCACGAAGCTGACATGCTTACTGAGATCATCAATAAAAGTCCTGATGGTCACTGTGTACTCTTTTCCGGAGAGGTCAGGTTCGTCAATGATTCCTTCTTCTATCTAGTTCCGGCTGATAGAAAACTCAGGTATAAGAGTGAAGGTGTAAAGTTCTCTGATATCTGTCTTGATAGTGACATTGTCGAATTCGTGCGTCAGCAGATGAAGCTGAGAAATGGCGAAGAGGCAGAGTTCAGTTTACAAAGCAGCGGAAGTGAGATCAGAATTGTCCGTGTTTCCCTGATTGCTATCTCCATCGATGATGGGGACTACATAGATGTACTTGTCAGAAATATAACAGAGGACAAGAGGAAGGAAGCAAGGCTCAGAAGAAGTGAAAATCTTGCCAGCATGACAACCATGGCTGCAGGCATCGCTCATGAGATCAAGAATCCATTAGCCGCAATGCAGATACATCTTCAGCTTCTTGAGAAAGCCTTTGAAAAGAATGGTGGCACTATATCAAAAGATAAAGCAGACCGTTATCTTTCTGTCGTAGAGGAAGAAATCGAAAGACTTAATAGCACAGTTGTTGAATTCCTTTTTGCTGTCAGACCAATGAACCTTGAGCCTCATATTCAGTCTGTACTTCCAATTCTTATGAATATTGTGGAGTTTGTAAGACCAGAGCTTGAAGAGCACAACATTGAGCTGGTTACTGCTTTCGATAACTATCTTCCTAGGATCGATGTGGATGCTGGCTACTTCAAGCAGGCGCTTTTGAACATCATTAAAAATGCAATGAATGCGATGGAGAATGGGGGAAAGCTGACACTTTCTGCAATGCTTGATGGAAACTATGTCCTTTTCAAGATCAGCGATACTGGCTCTGGTATTCCTGAGGAAAAGCTTTCAAAGATATTTGAGCCATACTTTACAACCAAGGCGAATGGAACAGGTCTTGGTCTCACTGTTGTATTCAAGGTCGTAAAGGAGCTTCAGGGAGATATCAGCGTAAAGAGCAAGGTTGGCTCTGGAACAGAGTTCAGGATAAAGCTACCAGTTCCAGGTAGCGAAAGAAGAGCTATCGAGGGGGATGTCTAATGGCAACTATATTGATTGCAGATGATGAAAAGAACATCAGAAATGGTCTCCAGATTGCCTTCGAGGATGAAGGCTACGATGTACTTACCGCTGAAAATGGTGAGATAGCGTGGAAGCTTATAAATACAAAGAGTGTTGACCTAGTAATTACCGATATAAGAATGCCAGTAATGAATGGTCTTGATCTTCTTGAAAGAGCAGTTTCCTCATATCCAATGCTTCCAATAATTGTCCTCACTGGTCATGGAACTATCGAGACAGCAGTGCAGGCGTGCAAGAATGGAGCTGCTGACTTCTTTACAAAACCTATAGACCTTGACCATCTTCTTCTAACTGTCTCGAAGAGCCTTGCAAACAGAAAGGTTCTCGATGAGAACAAACGACTCACTGAGGAACTTGAAAAGGTTAAGAGAGAGAGTGGATACAAGAAGATAATTGGCCAAAGTGAAAAGGTTTCCAAGATGATGGGCGTGATAAAGCAGGTCGCATCTACCAACGCCAATGTCCTTATACAGGGAGAATCTGGTGTCGGTAAGGAGCTAGTTGCCGACGCTCTTCACAACCTCTCATTGAGGAAGGATAAGCCTTTTATCAAGGTCAACTGTGCCTCCTTGACCCCAACACTCCTTGAGAGTGAACTCTTTGGACATGAGAAGGGTTCCTTCACTGGTGCAATTGCTAGAAAGAAGGGTAGATTCGAGCTTGCAGATGGTGGAACCATCTTTTTGGATGAGATTGGTGAAATAGATCTATCTACACAGGTAAAACTATTGAGAGTTCTACAGGAAAGGCAGTTTGAACGTGTCGGTGGTGAAGAGACTCTCTCTGTAGATGTCCGTGTTGTTGCAGCTACAAACAAGAACCTGTCTGAAGAGGTAAAGAAGGGTAACTTCAGAGAAGATCTTTACTTCCGCTTGAATGTAGTCCATATCGATGTTCCACCTCTAAGAGAGAGGAAAGAGGATATTCCTCTCCTCGTCTCACACTTCCTTGAAACCTTATCAAGCAAGAATAATAGAAAGGTAGATTCCATCTCTGCTCAGGCAAGAAAGGCCCTTTTTGCCTACTCTTGGCCAGGAAATATCAGAGAACTTCAGAATGCAATTGAAGCAGGTGTTGTAATGTGCCATGGCAAGACAATTGAGCTTGAGGATTTACCTGAACAGATCAAGACAATTGATAATGAAGATATACTCTCCATAAAACTCGGCTCTTCTCTAGAGGAGGTTGAAAAGGAGCTTATAACAAGAACTATCTCCTTCTGTGGAGGTAATAAGACCAAAGCTGCAAGTGTGCTTGGAATAGGAAGAAAGACCCTTCACAGAAAGCTTCTTGAGTACAATATGGAGAGAGAGGATGATTGAAAACAACCAGCTGGATGATATCCTAGCACCTGGTGGTGTACTCTCTAGTGCCGTTGACCACTATGAGGATAGAGTTGGTCAGCTTGAGATGGCAAGGAATATAGCACACTGCTATAACAGCTCCTACTGTGGAATCTTTGAAGCAGGAACAGGAATAGGCAAAAGCTTTGCCTATCTTTCTGTTGCTCTTTTGAATGCACTTGAACATCCAGAAGAAAGAACTGTAATTGCAACAAGTACAATTACACTTCAGAAACAGCTTTTTGATCACGACATTCCCGCTTTGGAAGAGGCCTGTAATGTAATCGTTCCATATGCCTTGATGCTTGGAAGGTCCAACTATCTCTGCTTAAGAAGACTTTATGAAAATTCAGCCTTTGCTGATCTCTTCTCTCAGGATCAGACGACTCCTGAAGCTCAACTGGCAACTTGGGCTGAAACTACTCAGACTGGTGTTCTTGATGACTATAAAGGTGAGTATCCAAAGGGCGTGATCAGAAGCGATATCGCTAGTGATTTCGACCTCTGTCTTGGAGCAAAGTGTCCCCATTTTAATCGCTGTCATTTCTACAAAAGCAAAAGGTTAGCTGATAACGCAAAGATAATAGTCACCAATCATCACCTTTTATTTACTGATGCCCGTCAGAGATTTGAGAGCGGAGAAGGTTATGATGAGAGATTTGTACTTCCTTCATACAACCGACTTATTATCGATGAGTGTCACAATATCGATAGAAATGCTACAAGTCTCTTTACTAGAAGCTTTTCCTATCGAGACCTTGCTTTCCAGATGAGGAAATTGATTCGCGTAAAGTATGGAAATGAGAGGCAGAGTCTACTTGAAGCGGTCACATTACTATCAAAGGACACAGAATCCTATAGCAGGATAAATACTGCACTTCAGAATGCAACACGCATTGCTGAACGCTTGAACCAGCACCTCCTTGATTTCGTTAAGCGCCCAGGTGAATTGAGAATCGTTAGTAAATACTTTGTATACCTTAACGAGTTTGTAAGATTAGCTATGGCTCTTTCAGATGAGCTTAAGCAGGCTGTAGTTGCTGGTCTATTCCTACTTGAAAGAACTGACTTCTCTAATGGAGAAGAGCAGAAGGAGAAAACCTTCAAAAGTGTAATTGACCACCTTTCATGCTTTGTAGACATACTCAGGGATTTTTCCTCATTTGATAAGTGGAGCGATGATGTCTATTACTTTTCACGCAAGAAGGTTGGAAAGAACATCACTGATTCAGTCAGCATAAATATCGCACCACTGGAAGTTGCTACAGTTCTCAGTAAGTCTATTTTTTCCCAGCTTGATACAGTAATATGCTGCTCTGCAACACTTAAGGTCGATAACGAATTCAATTACTTTAAAAAACAGGTTGGACTAGATAAAAGAGAATCAATTACAGGTTTCTATGAGTCGCCTTTTGACTTCAAGAGCAATCTCTTGTTGCTTTTAAGTCAGGATGCTCCTCAGTATTCGAACCAGAGTGAAAATGAATATATAGAGAGGATAATTCCTAAGATCAGCGAAGCCATTACCTCCTCTGGTGGTGGTGCACTTATTCTCTTTACATCTAATTTGATGATGAAGGCCTGCTATGAGAGACTAAATGGAACTCTGGATTACAGAATGATGATACAGAACCCAGAGGTCTCAAGAAGTGTTCTTTTAAAGGAGTTCAAGGAGGATAAGGATAGCGTCCTGTTCGCAACCCAGTCCTTCTGGGAAGGTGTCGATGCCCCAGGTGATACTTTAAGACTTGTTGTAATCACAAAACTTCCATTTCCTCAGCTTAACGAGCCAATCTTCTCAGCTAGAAGCGAAAAGATTGAGAGTGAAGGTAGAAGCTCCTTCAGGGAGCTCAGCATGCCTGAAATGATAATGAAGCTCAAGCAGGGCTTTGGAAGGCTACTTAGAAGCCAAGAGGATAGGGGAGTTGTATATATCCTTGATGGCAGAATGAACAAGTGGAGAAACTATATACTTCAGCAGCTTCCAAATAGCTACTTCCCAGAGGAACTGATGGATGAGTCTGTCCCACGACATATCGAGAACTTCCTCTATTAAATGCCAGTTTATTCCTTCTTTTTATTTCTGACAGAGTTCTAAATATAAGGAGAAGGCATAAGAATAAAGGAAAGAAGTGTTTATAATCGACTGAAATATCATTTTGATTACAGTTTTTTATTCTCATCCTGTCTGGTTGACAAGAAGAGATCAGAGAGGACAGGATGAAAAGATTGATTTCTCTTTTAAGTTCTGTTGAAGCAAACGAAGAGGAAATAGCAGCGTTTATTAAGATAAAGAAAGCTGTTTAGGAAAAAGAAATGGGTTGTACCAAAATGATACAACCCACTGTATAAGCAAGATAACGATTACTCGATAACTGCAAGAATGTCGCCCATTGAGAGGATGAGGTAATCCTCACCGTCTGCCTTTACAGCTGTTCCTGCATACTTGTCGTGAAGAATCTTCTGGCCAACCTTGACCTTGATGGTTTCATCGTCGCCAATAGCCTCGACAACTGCAATCTGTGTCTTCTCCTGGCTGGTCTGTGGAATAAAGAGACCACTTGCTGTCTTCTCTTCGCTAGCTGCGACCTTTACAAGTACTCTGTCGTTAAGAGGGATGATCTTCATAATCTTATATATCTCCTATCAATTGTATTTAATACTATATCAGATTCCTCTGACTTGATGAAATATAGCCAAGCTTTGATGAAACGGCAAGTGAAAAGCGATATTTGAACGAAAATCATATAAAATTCACTTTTACTCTTGTCGTTTTTAATTCCTTTATTATCTTTTGTGGCATAGGTGAGAGACATGAAAGAACGCTGTGAAAATGCAATTGAACTTTTCAAGGAAGCCAAGAGAGAGATAAGAGAGGGTAAAAG
>JAILRW010000094.1 GCA_024698005.1 Sphaerochaetaceae bacterium
AGTACCTGTTGCGACTGTTGCCACAGACTCATTACTACTTGTCCAGGTAACAGTTGTATCAGTTGCATTAGAAGGGGAAACTGTGGCAGTTAAGGTTTCAGCACTTTCTCCTTTTACAAGTGAAGAACTTGATTTGTCTAATGATATGCCTGTTACAGGAGTTGTTGCTGTCTGAACTGTTACTACACAAGTAGCAGAACTGCTTCCTGCAGTTGCTTTAATCGTTGCTGTTCCGTTTGCTACTGCAGTAATTACACCACTGTTTACAGTTACGATAGAGGTATTACTGCTAGACCAACTGACTGTATCTGTTGTATCAGAAGGAGAGACGGTAGCAGTTAGGACATCCATATCACCACCACCAATTACCAAAGTTGTTTCTTCTTTATTAAGTGTTACTTCTGTTGAAGAGACTTTTACAGTAACATTGCATGTAGCTGAGTAATTGCCGGCTGTTGCAGTGATTGTTGCAGTACCTGCCGCAACTGCAGTCACAGTTCCATTGGAAACAGTTGCAATTGTGGTATCACTGCTGGTCCAGGTAACAGTATCAGTTGAATTTGATGGAGAAACAGTAGCAGTGAGGGTCTTTTCATTTTCCTTGAGAATAGAAAGGCTTGAAGAACTTAATGTAATTCCTGTTGCCGGGACTGTAACTGTAACTGTACAGCTTGCATAATAGCCACCACATTCGGCTGTTATTGTTGCAGTACCTCCACTAACAGCAGTGACAACTCCATCAGAAACTGTTGCTATGGCCTCATTGCTTGTTATCCAGGTTACAGTTGGATCGGACGCATTAGATGGTGATACTGTTGCCGTGATTGTATCGGTGCTACCTACTTCTATTGAGGTTGTTGATTTATCTAATGAGATACCTGTTACTGGTATTGATGCTTCATCTATTGCAACAGTACAGATTGCATAATAGTTTCCTGCAGTTGCAGTGATCGTGGCTGAGCCCGCGGCTACAGCAGTAATTGTTCCATCAGAAACTGTAACAATACTTTCATCAGTTGATTTCCATGTTACGGTTTTATCTGTTGCATCAGAAGGAGATACTGTAGCTGTCAGAGTTTCTGTATCTCCGCCACCATGAACGAGCGATGTAGATGTTTTATTCAGAGTAATACTTTTTACAGCTATAATAGTTGGACTATCAAACTCAGCATCTACTGCATCGCTACAGGAAAGAATAGAAAAAATAATAAAAAATATTGAAATAAGAACGATTAAAGACTTCTTCATTTTGGCTCTCTCCTTATAGCTTCATCATTAATCCAACATTTGGAAGCAATGCGATATTCGATGAGCCATCCTGAATGCCCATTTTTGCGTCAACACCTAGGAATATGTTGCCGGATTCTGAAATTTTATATCCAAGGCCTGCATGCAGTTTTACTCCTAGGACAAATCTGCTTACATCGCCTATAGCTCTGATTCCTGTTCCTGCACCTAGTTCCCCTGTAAGGAAGATTTTTGGGGATATATCTTTTTGCAAACCAACAAGACCTGTTAGGCCTATGATCGAATATAGTTCATCAAGTTCGTCATATCTATAGAGGCTGTAGTCTATATCGGCTCCTATATGGAAATTATCTTTTATACTTCTCCTGTAGCCTATTAAGCCGTTTACACCATTATTTGATCTATAGCTCTTGGAGCTTCTATTCACCCATTGGATTGAATATGGAGATAACTGAACGGAGATTGCTTTGTTAACAGTTCCTTCGGCGTATAAGCTAGTAAAACAGAAGATAGAGACTAACAAGATTGTGATAACTCTTCTAGTCATTATTACACCCCTTTATTATCGTGCAAGACATATTGATGTGCGGATGCATGAAAAAATTTGATTAAAATTTGTTTCATGATAGTAGGATTTTAGAAAGCTTCTAAAAAAATTTTTAGAAATAGCCATTAAAACAACATTTGATTAAAAAAATGTATACATTTTTACTTCACAGAAATGCTCCAATAGATTTTTATCTGTTTTCTCTATATTTATCGAAGGACGAAATAGGGTGATTCCATTGAATTTACAATTAGTGATTTCTGTTTTTTTTGCATGCTGAAAATAAAATACCATTCTGTAGTAAAGATAGATAAACTACCTGCTTTGAATTACATTGTGCACTAATCTGCATCAAATGCGTGTTGATTTAATTATAAATAGCATAAAAGTTTGGTTCTTGCCTGTTAAGGTTTTTTAAATTGCCATAACATTGATAGGAATTTGGGATTGACAAGAGATGAATTCAACTGTCATTATTTTGTTAGCAAAAGCTAACAAAATAATAAAGGAAAAATGTATATGAAAAGAAATCTTCTCAAGGCAACATCATTTGTTCTTGTCCTGATGGTTCTGTGCTTGTGTGGATGCTCAAAAAAGAGCAGCACTGAAACCACTTCTGTTGCAACAGCTCCTGTTGCAGTGACTGAAACTACTCCAGTTGAAACAGCTCCAGTTGTAGAATCTGTACCTGAAGTAAAGGAAGTAAAGGAAGTAAAGTATCTCTATGGTTATACACCAATGTCCTTTGCTGACTTCTGGTATGGTGAAATGACTGAAGTTGAGGAGTGTAATAGCTTTGACGCAAGCAGTCCAGATCTGACTGCACAGTCTGAAGAATATCTCCATTTCAGTTATAGCAATCCAAACGATGTTGATATCTATGCAGGTGTTCAGAAGAATACCTGGGATAACGATAGCGGTATGTATGATGAAATTTCTCGTGCAACTGTCGGCTATGGTCTCTTCCGTGCAGGTTTTGCTCACACTGTTGAAGTTACCATGGATAATGGTGAGAAGAAGATCATGACTCATGAGATTGTTGAAGATAGTGCAGCTCCTACAGGCTATCGCATTGATCTCAATAACAACAACATCGACAATATTTTCCTTACCAGTAACACTCGTCTTGATACCAAGAAGAGTAAGGGCTACACCCCAGATACTAACACTACCTATGCCAACAGCGTTGCAAATGGTGGCGGTGGATACAAGATTGTTGGCCTCAAGAAGGTTCCTGTAATGGTAAAGAGCTCTACTGTTGAGGAAGCTCTTGCTCTTCAGAAGGCAGGAAAGGCTGATGATCAGGTAAAGGCATTCCTCAATCAGTATGAGAAGATTACTTTTGAGGAAAACCCAACAGCATATGCATACAAGGAGCTCTATGCTAACGGTGTATATGGTGAAAGAGTTATCAATGAAAATGCAGCTGTCAAGAATCCAGGTAAAGTATATCTTGGTGATGGAAGTAAGGGTACCAAGCCAATTGCTCATGGAGACGGCTATGCTGATTTGACAATGTTCGTCTACTATGAAAACTACGATGGCTATACACGTGGTTCTGTAGGCTCTCTTGATGAGAAGACTCTCGATACTCTTTATGAAGGTGATAAGAATCCTACATATGCTGCAAACAAGGAAAATGCAGACAAGCTTGCTGCTTTCATGGATTATGCTCTCCACTTCCAGGGTGCTAAGCTCCAGTGGGCAGGTAAGGATGATAAGTTTGATACAGCAGATGATGTAGTAGTAGGTGAGATGCTCCACAAGGATGCATACTTCTCATTCAACCATGGCAACTACATTGAAATCTCAATCACAAATGATTTCGAACGTTTCAGCAAGCTTGGAAACGGTTACTATCGCATCACTATGATTGCTGACGGCTATAAGGATGTAAGTGTTGAAACCGACAAGCTCATCCTTGATTACCATACTCCAACTATCTGGAGTGAGGATGTTCCAGCTGTTGGACTATCCAAGCTTCTCAGTGTCCAGATCAATGCTGAGGGTGTAAACGTCTCTCTCGATGAGAATGTCCAGTCTGAATATCTTTCAGCATTGGAGAAGCTCGAGAATTACAGCCTCTATTACATGAAGGGGTCAGGAAGAAAGGCAAAGGCTGTAACTGTATGTGATAAGGCTGATCTCATCAGCATTGATGATAATATCTATACAATTACATTCGATGTAAGTAATATTCCAGTGCTCACAGAAGATATTCACTACTTTGTAAATTTTGATTCTGGTATAATGGGAATAGCTCCTTCTCAGGTTGAATTCCACTATGCTCCAAAAGATTGAAAATAAAAGAAGAATCATCGGCAAAGGTTGTGTACTTTGCCGATGGGCAATTACTATTTCGGTCATACTTTTTATTGCAGTCTATCAGCTGGGGATGAAGTCATCCTCAGCTGAAGTTTCTTTTTCTCCAGTTGAAAAATCGGTTATTTCAACTGAAGCTCCTATTGCTTCTACTGAGGTTAAAGAAATGACAACTAGTGCTCCTTTAGCACAAGCAGAAGTGATTTTGCCAGAAAGTATCCCAACCCCTGTTAAGAGTGAAGAAGCACAAGTTGTAACTGAAGAGATCACTATTGAGGAGCCAGTAAAAGAGGTTGCAAGAGGTCCTTATCTCGATGGCGAAGCAGAGGGTGAGGGTGAAGGATATGGCGGTCCTGTAAAGATCAGGCTTTCGATTAAAAATGGCTGGATTGAAGAAATCATTGTTGAAGAGGCTTATGGAGAGGATAAGCCATACCTCAGAGATGCAAAAAAGATAATTCCAAAAGTAATTGAGAAACAGAGTACTGACCTTGATGCGATAAGCGGAGCAACAACAACCTGCTGGGCTATCCTTGATGCTGTAGATATGGCGCTGATGGAGAAAAGCAAATGAAGATAGACAGTAAAAAGAAAATCATTCTTTTGGTAAAGCGTAACCTTCGTTTCCTAATCCAGCTTCTATTCTTCATCCTTGCACCAGGACTTTTTTCTGCTGCCTTTGGTGGAGTGAAGACAGCCTCTTCCTTGATAGGAAGAGGAGAAGTACTTGAGATTACATCTGCAATCCTGACACTGCTTGTTCTACTTGCATTTACTTGGATATTTGGCAGAGTTTTCTGTGGCATGGTCTGCAGTTTTGGTGCTTTTGGTGATCTCGTGTTCACGATTGGTGAACTGGTTCGAAAAAAGCTGAAGCTGAAGAAGGTGACTATCCCAAAAAAGACAGAGAAGCTGCTTTCCTATCTGAAATATGTTGTTCTTGTAGCTATTTTGGCAATCTGCTTCTTCCAGGGACAGAAGTTCATCCATGGCAAAAGCCCATGGGATGCCTTTGCTCAACTAATAAGTGGTTCTCCGCGATTCAAGAGATATGAAATAGGGTACTTAATCTTGTTTTTAATCATGATTGGAATGGTCCTTATCCCTCGTTTCTTCTGCCGTTTCCTTTGTCCACTTGGGGCAATATTTGCTCTGCTTCCACCACCGCTTCTTTCCTTGAAGAAGTTTTCATCAGCTCCTTCAACTCATAGAGCTTGTGGTAGGTGTCAGGCCTGTTCCTCAGCTTGTCCTGCAGGACTTGAACTAAATAAAGAAGATAATCCAATGGATGTAGTTACAAGTGGAGAGTGCTTTCGCTGTATGAAGTGTGCACTGGTTTGTCCACAGAAAAAACCTGCACTGTATCTAGCTGGCAAAAGATTGCCACTAATACCTATGGTGGCCACGATTCTTGTTCTATTCATAGCTTTGCTGATTGTATTTGGACTGACAAGATTTTAAAGGTGTTCGTTGATGAAGATTAAGCTTCTTGTTCTTTTACTTGTTTCTGTTCTTCTTACAGGATGTTCACAGAAAAAGAGTCATGATCTTTTTGCAATGGAAACCCATATGAGTATCACCTGCTATGGCTATCAGGCGGAAAAAGCCTGTCAGGCAGCAATAGAGGAGATACAGAGGCTTGATAATCTTCTATCCATTGGTAAGGAAGATAGTGAAGTCAGTGTTTTGAATGCAAATGGAAAGGGAAGGCTTTCAAAAGATACAAAGGTTCTGTTGGATTATTCCCTTTCCATGTGGAAAGAAACTGACAAGGCTTTTGATGTCACAATATATCCTCTGATGGAGCTGTGGGGCTTTACATCAAAAGATTTCATAGTTCCATCTCAAGCTGAGATTGAAGAAACACTAGAGAAGGTGGGTTCTGATAAGCTTGAATATAATGAAAAGACAGGAGAGCTATTACTTGCACCTGGCCAGAAGTTGGATTTTGGAGGAATTGCCAAGGGTTACACTTCTGATTGTCTTAAAGAAGTATTCTCTAGATATAGAATAAAGGGTGCAATTGTTTCTCTTGGTGGAAATGTCCAGGTCTATGGTGAAAAACCGGATCACACGCCTTGGCGATGTGGTATTCAGGATCCATTTGCAAATTACGGTGAGAATTCAGTTCTAGGCATTGTTACTGTCGATAATGAAGCAGTCATAACTTCTGGTGCGTATGAGAGGTTTTTTACAGATAAGCAGGGTAGGTTGTACCACCATATTCTGGATACCAAAACAGGCCATCCTGCGATGAGTGACCTTGTTTCTGTAACTATTGTAAGTGAAAGTGGAATCCAGGCCGATGTGCTCTCAACCTCCTGCTTTATTCTTGGCCTTGATAAGTCAGCTGAACTGTGGAGAAACTCTGATAAGAGCTACAATATGATCCTTATGGCAGGTGATGGAACTGTATATATCACAGCACCTCTTGAGAATCGTTTCAGGACAGATCGTCCACTGAGAATAATCAACTGAAAACAGTGAAAACTAGGTCTTAGTTTAGTCAATTACTCTAACTCAATACTTGATTATTACACCTTAAAATCTATAATTGATATTAGCTAGTTAGCGATGTCTAACTTTTTGTTATTAATGATTAGTTGGAACGAAGCTACGAGGATATTTATGAATAAAAAAATTTGGGATCTGTATGCACCTATCTATAAGAGAGCGATGAAGGCAGATGAAAAACTATACAGCTACATGTACAGAAGGATTCCTGAGATGATTGAAGAAAAAGAGGTCCTTGAGATTGCAACAGGTCCTGGTCTTCTTGCAAAGCAGGTAGCTTACGCAGCTACGATTTTTGTTGCAACCGATTACTCTGATGGAATGCTTGCTGAAGCAAGAAAAGGCAA
>JAILRW010000106.1 GCA_024698005.1 Sphaerochaetaceae bacterium
CAATTGCCTCCTTGTTGTCCTTGAAGACATTGTTGAATAGAAGATTGTCCATCAATGTCATATTCAGGAATACTTCTTTCAGCTGTTCTTTAGTAAGCATACTTTGTATGCGCCCTCCTTGTGCGCTCAAAAGTATCTACACAGGAAAATGAAATATTGTATTAAGATTCTCACATTCCCTTGCTTCTAATTGTTTCTGTTTGAACAATTTCCGAAATACTAAAATCCTTCCAACTTTGAAAAAATATAAACAGATATTTGATGTTTTTTTATATTCAACAACACAATTGTTGTTAATATTGTAAATGTAGGGCTTTGAAATATACTCTTAAAGCAATACAATTTAATTGTTATGCCAAAGTTTCTCAAGCTTACAATTGCACAACCATACAAGCACAAGGCAACTGCATATGTTTACTTTGCTCTCAGGTTGCTTGTAATTCCAATTATTATAAGATCTATCTTCAGAGCAGATTTTGAAAGCTTGTTTCTTTGTGTGCTAACACTCATATTATTCTTTCTTCCAAGTGTCCTTACAAAAAGATTAAAAGTAGATTTTCCAACAGTACTTGAAATAATTATTCTCCTATTCATCTACTCAGCTGAAATACTGGGAGAGTTGAATAGCTTCTATGTCAGAATTCCACACTGGGATACGATGCTGCATACCTTGAATGGATTTCTATGTGCCGGCATTGGCTTTGCTCTTGTGGATCTGCTCAACCGTGATGAACATTTCTCTCTCAAGCTTGCCCCTGGCTATGTAGCCCTGGTTGCATTCTGCTTTTCAATGTCAATTGGCGTCTGTTGGGAGTTCTTTGAATATTCAGTGGACCGCTATCTAGGTCTTGATATGCAAAAGGACTCGATAATAAGAGAAATCCACTCAGTCGAACTTGATAGAACACGATCGAACAAGGTCATAACAATTAAAGATATCGATGATGTAATAATAGTCCACAGCAATGGAGAATATGAAAGCCTTGGCCTTGGAGGCTACTTAGATGTAGGCCTCAGTGACACAATGAAGGATCTATTTGTAAACTTAATCGGAGCCATAGTCTTCTCTGTCTTTGGCTATTTCTATGCAAAGAGCCAGGGAAAAGGGATTGCAGGATTCTTTATCCCACAAGTCAAGCAGGAAGAAGAGGCGAAAGGAAATGAATAGATCAGTGGTGACAGCTTGAGCAGTTACCAGTGCAGATAGAACCTTCTCCTCCACACTCTACGACCATATCATTCTGTTCAAGTGTTCCAGCGAGATAGTCTCTGATGGATTTATCTGCCTTGCCCTGTACCCCGCCAATTATCTCGATCTGTCTGATAGCAACATCTACCATGGACTCAGGGTCAAGATTTCCACACATAAGAGCTTCTATTCCAAGATCGGCAAGAACATTTGCCTTGCCAGCTTCTTCAATAATTATCTCCTCCACAGAGAGGACCTCATCCTCTTCTGTGTCGTACAGACGAAAGTTTATAGCCTGTGAAAAACGCTGATATACATATCCATCACTAGTAACTGGTACTGCAATTCTCATTTATCTAATTCCTTTTCGATCCAGGCCCGAAGAGCCTTGACATCACCCCTAAAGAAAAAGCCGTGAAAGCCTTCCTTCAAGGATGCTGTGATATTGAGCATGTTGTCATCAATGAAGATACACTCTTTGGCCTTCAATGAAAACTTCTTCAATAGATATTGATATATCTCTGGCTGAGGTTTGACAAGATGGACATCAGCACTTACTACCTTGCCAAGGAAGCATTCGCTTCCTGGTACTCGTGGAAAATACTCGTGTAAACGGGAAGAAGCGTTCGATAGAAGGTATATATTCAATCCCTTTGATCTGCACCATCTTACAACCTCTGCCATTCCCTCAATCGGGATAATCGGTTCATCCCAGTGCTTTACCAGCTTTCTGGCAAGTGAATGATATTTTTCTTCAAGATCTGGAAGTACACATTCCTCTAGATATCCCTCTTCATCCATATCACCCCAGTCGAGGAAACACCACTCTGGACGATTGAAAATAATATTTCTCAAGTGCTCTCGCTCAGAAGAATCATCAACTCCTTCTCTAAGAATAAAATGATCAGGATCGAAATTGAGCAGTACCTTACCCATATCAAAGACAACATTTTTTATCATTTCTCAATAATATATCAACTTGATAACAAATACAAAAATAAAGAGACGCATAGGTATTTGTTTTATTGATTAAAAATAATACTATTACCTCGATTTATCATCTAGGAGGATGACAACATGAATCGTAAAACTCCAGTCACAGATGAAGAAAAGAATGCACAGATAAAGAAGGAAGCAAAAGCAACTTTTATCTTGTTCATCATCTGTTGTCTTTGGCACGTAGGTACAGGGTATCTTTTCAACAACTCTGGAATCAGGCTCTTTGGATTACCACTCTGGTGGCTTCTCAGCTGCCCAGGCGTCTTTGTTATTGCAATTGTAGGTCTTGTTTACCTACTCAAGAATGTATTTGTTGACTTCGATCTTGGAAGTGAGGAGGAAGAAGATGAGTAAGCAGATTTCAATTCTTCTGATCCTTCTCTGCTACCTTGTGCTGAACATGGTCATCGGCATCTGGGCAAGCAGAAGTAAAACTAAAGGCAAGTTCATAAACAACTACTTCATTGGGGGAAGAAGCATGGGTGGACTTGTGCTTGCAATGACTCTGGTTGCAACCTACACAAGTGCAAGCTCATTCCTTGGTGGACCTGGACTTGCCTCAAGCTGGGGCCTCACACAGTGCTGGGTTGCTTCAATCCAGATAGGAACCGCCTTCCTCACCCTTGGTGTAATGGGAAAGAAGCTTGCAATCATCTCAAGAAAGATTCACGCAGTCACAATTACTGACTACCTAAGAGCAAGATACAACTCACCTCTTGTTGTAATACTCTGTTCTGTCTGTCTCGTTGTATTCTTCATCACCCAGATGGTCGCCCAGTTCATAGGTGGTGCAACCCTCATGCAGACTGTCACAGGTCTCTCATACTCACAGGGTCTCATGCTCTTTGCTTTCATTGTCATTCTCTACACTGCAATTGGTGGCTTCAAGGCAGTTGTTGCCACAGACACAATGCAGGGTATCATCATGACAATCGGAAGCTTCCTGCTCATCTTCTTTATTATCTCTGCTGGTGGTGGAATGGCAAATATCGTCTCCACATTGGACAGCATCAACCCAGGCTGGGATCTTCTTGGAAGAGGCGCTGCAGGAGAAGGCATAAAGGCACTCCAGCCAGGATACATCATCTCCTTCTGGGTCCTTGTCGGTGTAGCAGTCATGGGTCTTCCTCAGACAGCTGTACGCTGTATGGGCTTCAAGGACACAAAGAGCATGCACAGAGCAATGCTCTATGGTACAGTCATCGTCGGCATCTTGATGATCGGCACCCACTTTGCTGGTGTACTTGCACTTCCTCTTGTAAAGGATGCAGGATTAAAGAGCACTGATGCAGTCATCCCATACGTAGTACTCAACTACATGCCAACCTGGGCAGCAGGACTCTTCCTCGCAGCCCCACTCGCTGCAGTAATGTCCACAGTCTCCTCCCTGCTGATCCTCGCTTCCGCAACAATTGTAAAAGAAGTACTGGTCACCTATGTATGGAAGGATAGAAAGAACGAAAAGCTCATCCCTAAAGTAAGCTACTTCTTTACACTTCTCATTGGCCTTATCGCCCTCATAATTGCCCTATCACCACCATCTATCATTGTATGGATCAACCTCTTTGCAATGGGTGGTCTTGAAGCAACCTTCTTCTGGGCTCTTATCGGAGGTCTCTATTGGAAGAAGGGCAGCAAGTACTGCTGCTTTGGTTCAATAATATCCGGTGTCTTCACATTCGTATTCTTCAACCAGGTAAAGATATTGCCATACAACATCCATGAGATTGTTCCGGCAATCATCATCAGTGGTATCGTCTACTACATCATTGGTAAGGTTCGAAACGAAGAGCCAAGTGAAGAAGTTCTAAAGAACTGCTTCTAATAGCAACAAAGGCTGCCAACAAAAAACTGGCAGCCTTTTTACTCTTCAAAGCTCTACCTATCAGATCTTATAAAGTAGAAACTTGAAGCCTCTCCTGTGTAGGAATCAGTGAAATCGATACGGTAGTCAGCGCCCTTCTTTGCATCAAAGAAGAGCCAACCATAATAGTTGCCCAAAGCTGGAATTCTTGCAGAATAGAGAAGATTATCCTCGATGTATGTGTAGAATGGCTTGTCATCCTTTCGCTTAATGACACTTTCCATCTCTTCCATCTTGGTCTGGATAATCGAGCTATAATTTCCATATGACAGAGCATCTACACTATAAACTTTAGAGTTTCCAAGGTTATAATTATCTCTAGAAATACCGATGGTGACCATATCAAAGGCTGAACCCACACCAGACCAGAAGCTCTTGGATCTGTAATTTCTCAAAGCACTCTTTAAATACAAAAAGGCATCCCACTTGCTCATCAATCTCCACTTCCCAGTTATTATGTTTCCATAGTATATAGAGACGCTAGAATCGTAGAAGTTGTATGGCTCTCTACTGGCATTATAGAGAGAGAATAGAACACAGGCTTCATCATCAACTATAGGACCACCAGCTGCTGCTATGACAAGGTTGCCATGCAAGTTCTTTGCAACTGAAGCCTCATCTGTGAGAGAGATACCAGATTCCTTGTATTCAACCGACTTGAGATTTACTGGTGCGGACTTGCACCCTACAAACAAAATCAAAAGAGTTAAAGAAAGGCATAGAATTGTTGTTCGTTTCATATTTCTGCTTCTCCCTATATCTAGATTATAAAGCAACAACAAATCCTTCCAAACTGATTTTTAAAAGTAATACATATATAACCGTCTTGTTTTATGATACAATAGGACTTGTAGGAGTTAGCCATGGCAAGAGTCATTGCAGTATGTATCAGTGAAAAGAGAGGAACAGTAAAGAAACCAGTTGATGAAATTACCCTCAAGATCGACCATGGCATCATTGGAGATGCCCACGCCGGCTCCTGGCACAGGCAGATTAGCCTGCTTGGAAATGAATCTGTTGACAGGATGAGAAAGATGGGCCTTGAGCTTAATGCAGGTGTATTTGCCGAGAATATTCTTACAGAGGGCATCACACTCAACACATTACCAATTGGAACACGCTTAAGGATTGGCAAGAGTCTTGTGGAAGTCACCCAGATCGGCAAGGAGTGCCACAACGGCTGTGAGATCAGGAAGAAGACTGGATTCTGCGTCATGCCAACAGACGGAATCTTTGCCAAGGTAATAGAAGAAGGCACGATAAAGAGTGGTGATGAAATCACAATAGAGAAATAGTCATATTGACCTCTCCTATGTACTCAAATACAATCAACAAGGAGGAGATAGGTTTATGGATTTTCTATCATTTGGAGAAATACTTTTTGACGTATTCAAGGATGAGGCAAAGCTAGGCGGTGCCCCTTTGAATGTTGCATCCCATATGAAGAAGCTGGGCCTCGATGGTTTGATAATCAGCGCAGTTGGAAACGATGAGCTAGGTGAACGTGCACTTGAAGAAGTCAAACAGAATGGCCTCTCAACTGAAGGTGTAAAGATATCAAGCTATCCAACAGGAAGAGCCGATATCACACTTGTAAACAACAATGCAGATTATACCTTCAACTTCCCATGTGCCTGGGATGATGTAACTCTTGAAACCACTCTCCCTAAGAGTGTCGATATCATCTACTTTGGCTCTCTTGTACAGAGAGAGAAGACAAGCAGGGAAACTCTCAAGAAGCTCCTTGCTGAAGTAGAAGCAAAGTATGTATTCTTTGATGTGAACATCAGAAAACGCTTCTATACAGAAGAAATCCTTCGTGAAGGCTTGAAGAATGCCAACATCCTCAAAGTCAACGATGAGGAAATCGATCTCATACTGAATATTGCAGGGGCAAAGGATATCAGAGACCTGATGGACAAGTGCTCACTTGAGATGCTCCTTCTAACCCTTGGCAAGAATGGCTCCACTATCTATACCAAGAGTGGTGAACATCACATGGACAGCCATGCAGTTAAACTTGTCGATACAGTAGGCGCAGGAGACAGCCTTTCAGCTGGCTTCCTCTCGACCTTGGTAATGACAGGGGATCCTGCACTTTCAATCAAGGTCGGAGCAACTCTTGCAGACTATGTATGCTCACAGCGTGGCGCAATTCCAGCTTACTCCGATGAGCTAGTAGAAAAGCTCAAGGCACTTGGCATAAAGCTATGATAGACCTCAAATCTTCCA
>JAILRW010000079.1 GCA_024698005.1 Sphaerochaetaceae bacterium
GACCTTGACTTACTCTTCGTTTGATGAATACTTTTCAATCGTGCTCCTGATCCTATCGATCGCTCTAGGCAGCTCTTTTTATTTTACTGTTTATGTTTCCTGTTCTTTCTGTTTCTCTTCTTTCTCTTCGGTTTCACTCTCACTGCTCTCCTGACCTAACTTTTTAAGTCTTTCCTTGAGCGTCAGGTTGGACATATCGGGAATATTGTTCGGAAGCGTTTTCTTGGGAAGAACAAAGCTTGCTGTATTTTTATTTACAGCTTCATTCAAAGCCTTCTCATCTTTATTCTTGACTTCATCAGGTTGTTCTTTTTTTGCTGTTGTACTATTTTTTGTATCCGTTTTCTTGCTTGCAGTTTTCCTTGTACCAGTAGTTTTGGAAGAACCCTTTTTTTTAACTGTAGACTTGTTTTCTTCTGCAAGAGAGGATTGACTGGCCTTCTTTGCTGTAGATCTTTTTCTTGTTACAGGCTTCTTTTCCTCTACAGAAGAGGATTTACTTCTATTTACAGTAGTTCGTTTTTTCTTTTCACTTTCGCTCTTGGTACTAGAAGCCAGCTCTTTTGTCTTTTCCTCGCTCAAGGCTCGACTCCTCTTTCAAGATTCCTGACTCTTGTGATAATTGTCTCATTCTCAGCCTTGAGATCATTTATCTGAGAGAGCAGACGCTCTCTCTCAGATTCCAGCTTCATGATGGCCTTCTCGTTGAGACGTACCTTCTCCATCTGGTTATAGACCTCTATCTGGGTCTTCTTGAGTTTGATCTGGAGTGCATTCTCTTCGATGATCTCCTGAGTCTTGAGCATGTCGCTGACGATATCGACTATAGGGTTTGCAGTATCATCCTTAAGCCACTTTACCGCGTTATCAAAGAGATAGATTCCATAACTGACAGCTGCTGCTTCCTCATCGGTCCTGCACTGTGAAAGCTTTGATTCGATCTCCTTTGCATGATTTTCTCTAAGCTTATCAGCATCAGTGATATCCTCATTCAGCTTTGACAGCTCGCTCTCTATCCTGTTAAGGTTCTCAACCTTCCCAAGATATTCAGAGATAAGGCTCTGCGCTCTATCTCCCTGAATGAAGCTGAAAAGATTACCCTGCTCTACTGCATTGAATGCAGCAAGGAAATCCTTATTCTGGTTGGAAACTGCCAAAAGAAGCTTTGAAGCTGTTGAGCTGAAAAAGGAGCCATTCTGTGTATTGTCTTTCAACTTCTGATAACGAGAAATGATTATAGAAAGGCTATCCCTTACTGCAGGGTCACAACTATCAGATTGGGCCTGTTCAAAGAAGATTGCACCGAGGCGGATCCTAAGCTGTTGGATTTCATCTTCAAGGACCTTCTTCTTATCCTTGAGGCCATCTCTGGCCTTCTGCCCTTCTCTCTGTGCCTGGATGAGTTCTGAAACAAGACGCTTTTCCTCTTCTGTCTTCTTCAGCTCTTCCTCTCGCATTAGATATTCATCTCTAAGTGCAGGAGACACCTCCTCGAGAGCACTCTGATGAGCTATGATCCTGCCAAGCTGGCCAGCATAGCTTCTGAGACTTCTATCAGCAACCCTCTGCTTTTCCTCGAGTTCATTTATCTGTAAAACAACTTCCTGCATAATAGAAAATAATAAGCTATTTGACCCACTTGGGAAAGTCTCTCTGAATTGACAAAGAGACCTTTCAGGAGTACATTTTGTAAGCAGTACTGGCAGCAGAATCAAGAGCCAGTAAACATCCCCAAAATTGTTATAGACCTGCAAGTTTCCAGAGTGCCAGAAGGAAGCAGGTAAAGTGTGGGGAAGTATCATCAATAACCTCCACCAAGTGGAGCGTGTACAGGAGTGATCAGAAAGATGGAAAAGTTAAACCCATCAGAAATTGAGAGGCTTGCAGAAAAGATCAAGCAGATTACCGCTGCTATCAAGTCTGACAGCAATCCAGAAGAGCTTGTCGAGTATTCCAAGCTCATCAAAAAGAATGTCTCTTTCTTTGACCGTGGCTATTTCGCCGCTTACCTTCTCCGCGATATGGAAAAGAAGGCACCAGTTGAGAGAAGTTTCAAGAAGAGAGAAGGAGAGACAAGAAAGAAAGAGAGAGCAGTAAAGGCAGAGAGCAAGAAGTTTGAAGCAGCTGCTGAAAAGGCTCCAAAAAAGGAGAGAGCAGATCGTCCAGTAAGAGAAGCAAGAGAGAGAAAGGCACCAATTGAAATTCCAGCAGATGCAAAGACCCTCTATGTCAATCTTGGAAAGATGGGAAGAGTTTACGCAAGAGACCTTATCGACCTTATCATCAAGGCAACTGGCGTAAGCAGAGACGATATCTACTCAGTACGTGTTCACGACAAGTACTCCTTCGTAACAATGAGTGAAGAGAACTGTAACAAGGCTATTGAGGCACTTCAGGGAACCGATGTTAGAGGTAGAACTGTACAGATCAACATCTCAAACAGAGAGAACTCACAGAAGAGACGCTCAGAGAACAAGGTAGAAGAGAAAGAAAAGGTTGCTCCTTCTACTGCTGTTGTTGAAGAATCTCCAGTTGAGGAGAGAGCTACTGTTGTTGAAGAATCTCCAGTTGTAGAAGAGAAGATCGTAGTTGAAGAGACCACAGCTCCAGTAGTCGAAGAGAGTGCTCCTGAAGCTATCAAAGAGGATGACGAAGATGTCATCACCTTCAGCGTAAGAGAGATCTAAAGGGAAGATAATTGAAAGTCCAGAGTATTGTTAATGGAATTTTTGATACTAACTGCTACCTAGTAGTAGAAAAAGATGAGTGCATCCTTATCGATGCACCCGCTCCTGCAGCGTCCATTATAGATATTCTGGATAGATTCAAGCTCAAACTTACTTGGATATACCTGACTCATGGCCATTTCGACCATGTGCTGGCCCTAAGGGAGCTCAAAGAGCGTTATCCCGTAGCAAAGATTGCTATCTCAAGGGCCGACAAGAACTACCTCGAGAAGGGAGGAGAAAGATGCCGTTTGCAGCTTTCCACCTTTGGCACTTCCCTTCTTAGGTACTTCAAAGATGAAGACTTCGACTTTCCACCTATCGACAGATATCTAGAGGATGGAGATGAACTGGAGTTTGGCTTCTACGCCATGAAAACAAGTGGACATACAGACGGAAGCATGTGCTTCATAAACGACAAGGAAAGAGTAATCTTCTCAGGAGATACCCTTTTCAGAGGCTCTGTCGGCAGGACCGACCTCGGTGGAAGCGAGGAAGAAATACTATTGTCCCTTGAAAAAATAAAAAACCTGGAAGGTGACTACACAGTCCTCCCAGGCCATGATAGGAACACAACGCTCTCATATGAGAGACGAAACAATCCATATATGTTATTTAATTAACGTCTTCTTTCGTCCTTGGTCTTACAAGCTATGCAAAGAACTGCGGAAGGAAGAGCTCTGAGTCTTTCCTCTGGAATCTTCTTGCCACACTTAAGGCAGATACCATACTTGTTTTCGCTGATCCTCTTTAGTGCATTCTCTACAGCTGTAAGCCTGTTTGCATCCAGTTTGTTAGCAGCTTCCATCTTCTTGAAAGCGCTTTCATCACTGGCAAGATCTACGCTATCACCACTACCAGTCTTACATTCTGTCTTGAATCTTTGAGCATCTCTCTGAAGCTTGTGCATAAGATCAGATCGCTCGGCCATAAGGCGCTCTTTCATTTCTTCAACAAATTCCGCTGACACCTGTTTGTCCCCCTGCATGGTTTAAAAACCGACATAGGTGAATATAGCAAGTTTTGGCGCTAAGTCAAGTCCTTTTTTCGTTTATCTTCGATGAAAATAGAACAAATCTACTGTTTCTGTCTAAAAAAAACTCTATCCCTAATTATTCCACGTCATTATTTATATACCTAATCCTTTTGCATCCAACATATTATCCTTGACGGTTTTTCCCTTATAGAATATCTTTTCAGTACTTAAAAACCATGGACCAGAAGTATGGTTTTTAAGAATTCATTTTCGGAGAATATAGATGAAGTATTACTTCTCTTCGGAGTCCGTTACAAAAGGACATCCAGATAAGGTCTGTGACCAGATTTCCGATGCTCTTCTGGATTCACTGCTATCATTGGACCCACTCTCACGTGCCGCAATAGAAACAACAGCATGCCCATCCTTCGTCCATGTTATGGGCGAGGTAACCACCAAGGCCGAAATAGATTGGGAAGGTGTAGTCAGAAAGACTATCAGAGATATTGGATACACAAAGCCTGAGTACGGTTTTACTGACCAGACCAAGATCATCATTACGATGAGCAAACAGTCATCAGATATTGCAATGGGCGTAGATAGCACAGAGTCTTTGGGTGCTGGCGACCAGGGCATGATGTTTGGCTATGCAACAGATGAAACATGGGAGCTCATGCCACTTGCATTAATGTTTGCAAGAAACCTGACAGAAAATCTTACCAAGGCAAGAGAGGAGAACATCCTTTCCTACCTCAGGCCAGATGGAAAAGCTCAGATCACAATCGAATATGAAGATGGCGAGGCAAAGAGAATCGACACTGTAGTTCTTTCAACCCAGCATGATCCAGATGTAGACCTCGATACACTCAGAAAGGAAGTGAAGGAAAAGGTAATTCTTCCTGTCCTCCCTTCCAGATTGCTAGATGAGAATACCAAGTATTACATCAACCCAACTGGACGCTTTGTACTCGGTGGTCCTGCTGCAGATACCGGCCTCACAGGCAGAAAGATCATCGTAGATACTTACGGTGGTGCGGCTCACCACGGTGGTGGCGCATTCTCAGGTAAGGATGCAACCAAGGTAGACCGCTCAGCTGCATATGCTGCAAGAAACATTGCAAAGACAATCGTTGCTGCAAAAGTCGCCAAGAAGTGTGAGCTCCAGCTTGCCTATGCAATTGGTGTCAGTGAACCAGTTTCCCTCTTTATCGATACCTTCAACACAGGAAAGATTTCTGATGAAGCAATTCTTACCTGGATAAAGGAGAATTTTGATCTGACTCCAGGTGGAATTATCAAGCGCTACGAGCTTAGAAAGCCACAGTTCCTCTACTCTGCTCAGCACGGTCACATGGGTGGAGATCAGAGTTGGGAAAAGATTGATGAGAAGGCACTTGCCTCTCTCAAGGCTTTGATCAAGTAAAACAGCTTTGACTGTATTTCGGGTGGAGAGAAATCTCCACCTTATTTTTTCTTCTGCTCTTCTTCCTTTATTGCCCTTGAAAGCCTTACTACACTCTTTATCACGAAATAGACAATGAAGAGATAGATGAAATAAACAAGCAATCGGACATAGGAAGGTCCTGTATATACAAGGGATAAAAGAAAAAAACCGCCAGTCATGCCAACTAGTAGCATGCCGACGGCTATATAGAGCCCCTTTACGGAAAAGCTCTTATCATCACTCTTCATTTACGAACTTCTTAATTTCAGCAAGGAAGTCAGAATATTCAGTAACAAGAGGAAGCTCTGGATACTCATCAAGAATATTGCTAGGAGCACGGAAGAGACAGCCTGCATCTGCCTTCTTGATCATAGTGAGGTCATTGTAGCTATCACCAGCTGCGAAGGTTCTGAAGTTCATGCTTCTAAAACCATCGATTGCCTTTCTCTTTCCATCTTCCTGTCTCAATTTCATGCCACAGAGCATATTCTTCTCATCCACAATGAGAGAATTGCAGAGGATGGTTGGCCAGCCAAGCTGCTTCATCAAAGGAGAAGCAAACTCACGGAAGGTATCTGAAAGAATTACGAGCTGGGTCATTGACCTGACTTCGTCCAGGAATTCCTTTGCTCCATCAAGAGGTTTAATGGTAGAAATTACCTCCTGGATATCCTTCAATGTAAGATTGTGCTCCCTAAGAATTTTCATTCTTCCATTCATAAGAACGTTGTAATCAGGGACATCACGAGTTGTGAGCCTAAGCTCTGGAATTCCAGTTTTTTCTGCAAATGCAATCCAGATTTCGGGTACAAGTACACCTTCAAGATCAAGGCAGACAATTTCCATATTTAACCTCTAAAAAATAATCTTCTCGGATTATAGCAAATTAGAGACTTTTCAATAAAGAGCTAAAGCAGGAATTCATCCCTCTGTGGAGTGAAGATATCGATAAGCTCACCCTCCTCTAGACAGATACAGCCATGCTCAATATCTGGAATCTTATATAGGCAATCACCAGCAACTACATCGTGTGTCTCATTTCCAACTGTGAAACGGAACTTACCTTTGAGGATGTATGTTGACTGTATATGAACGTGATGATGAAGAGAACCGACAGCCCCCTTCTCAAACCATAGATGGCAGACCATCAGTTCCTTATCATGAGCAAGAACCTGCCTTTTTATGCCACCACCAAGATCCTTTACAGGACAATCGGAAGAAAAGAAAAATCCATTCATCATCGCACCTCGCTGTATCAAGTTATTTAAAAGTATACATCCGATTAATAAAGAGTAAAAATATGTGTATAATGAAATTATTTTCTTATAATGCCATTATATTTTACCTAAAAACAACATAAAACAACAAAACCATCGATTTATAAGAAAATATTTTCATAAAAATATTGAAATATCGTTCCATTTTTATCCTAAAACAGAAATTATTTGTATGCGTTTTTTAAATGTTGGTATAGAATAGACAATAGCGAATATTATTACCCTCGAGCAGAGAGAAAGGAATTAATAATGGAAAAATTAAATTATGATGTTCTAAAGAAGTCCGGTTACAAAGGTTACATCCTTGAGAAGGCTCCAGAAAAGGTTCTCCAGTTTGGAGAAGGAAACTTCCTCAGAGCTTTCGTAAACTACTGGTTCGATCTTGCAAATGAAAAGGCAGATTGGAATGGTAAGTGTGTCCTTGTTCAGCCAATTGCACCAGGTCTCGCACAGCTGATTAACGAACAGGAAGGTCTCTACACTCTCTATCTCAGAGGTAGTGAGAACGGAAAGAAGGTAGACGCAAAGAGAGTTATCTCCTCTGTTTCCAGATGTCTCAATCCTTATGAAGCAGAAGATTACAAGAAGGTCATGGAAGTTGCTGCAAGCGACGATCTTGAGATCATCGTTTCCAACACTACTGAGGCTGGTATTGTTTACGATCCTGCATGCAAGAAGGACGACATGCCACCTTCAAGCTATCCAGCAAAGCTTACCCAGGTTCTCTACACCAGATTCAAGGCTGGCAAGAAGCCTATCATCATGCTCGCTTGTGAGCTCATCGACAACAACGGTAAAGAGCTTCTGAAGTGCGTTAACAAGTACATCGAGCAGTGGGGTCTTGAAGATGAGTTCAAGGCATGGGTAAACGACAAGTGTACCTTCTGTGGCTCACTCGTTGATAGAATTGTTCCAGGTAGAATTCGCGATCCAAAGCAGGTTGCAGAACTTGAAGAGATCAACGGATACACCGATCCTCTTATCGACGTAGGTGAAGTCTTCGGTCTCTGGGTCATTGAAGGACCAGCAGATCTTACAGACAAGCTCCCATTCCACAAGGCAGGCTTGGATGCAAATGTCTTCGTATCCCCAGATATGACTCCATACAAGAAGAGAAAGGTAAGAATCCTCAATGGTGCACACACTGGTTTCGTACTCGGTGCTTACCTTGCAGGCTTCAATATTGTTCGTGACTGTATGCATGATGACGTAGTTCTTGGCTTCATGAACAAGATGCTCGCAGATGAAGTTGTTCCTGTACTCCCTCTTGATAAGGAAGACTGCAAGAAGTTTGCTGCAGCTGTCCAGGATAGATTCAACAACCCATTTGTTGACCATGAGCTTATGTCCATCTCTCTCAACTCCTCCGCTAAGTGGAAGGCAAGAAACCTCCCTTCACTCCTCGAGTATGTTGAGCTCAAGGGCAAGCTTCCTAAGTGCCTCGCTATGGGTCTTGCAGCTTACATCGCATTCTATTCAAACGATATCCAGGCTCTCACAGACAAGGGTCTCGTATGTAAGAGAAGCGCTGGCAACGAATATACAGTTTCTGATGACAGATGGATTCTCGAGTTCTATTACGAGCACAGAAATGATAGCGTAAAGGACCTTGTACACGCTGTCATGACCAACGAGAAGCTCTGGGATCAGGATCTTACCAAGGTTCTCGATTTCGAAGCTGTTACAGTCAAGAATGTTGAGATGATCAGAAAGGAAGGCGCTAAGGCTGCTTACGCATCCTGCCTCTGATAATCATTTTCAGACAACAAAGATAATAATGGGGAGAATCAAATCTCCCCTTTTTTTATCAACAATAAGTTCAGTATTTTTCAAGAGAACAATCAGAGTCTTTCAATCTCGCTTTTACTTAAACCTGTAATGCTCTCTATTGTTTGGATAGGAAAATTTTCAGCCTTCATCTTGGAAGCAATGTCCAAAGAATTTATTTTTTTTCCTTCTTCTTTTCCTTCTTCTTTTCCTTTTTCATATCCTTGCTTAATTCCTTTCTGGAGACCATCTCTACTTCCCATCCCGTACACTTTCTTAAGGCTACCAGTAAACTCCATGAGACCCTCCTCTGTATCTTTAATATACCCGACTTTTTCCTTAATCTCATTATAATACATGTCTTTTGGTTTTGAACAATTCAAATCATGTATCAACCTGGCCAACTGAGACTCCCCTTTTGCAGCCCCATTTATATAAATTATCTTTCTACCATCGTCTATCAATTTCATTTCGCTAACCATGCATAAACTAAATTCTTCTTTCTCTCGTCCAGTTCTCCAATAATCGTGATTACAAATAATGATTACAGATACATCTCGTATGCTTTCATATTCTTCACCTTTATTAAGAGCAGACATATCCATAGCACTTGCATAAAAGCGTCCACGCTTTATGCCAGCTCCCCTACTATCTCTCTGAACCTCAACATCAAAAAGATTGCCATCTGAACCCACAACCTTTGCATCAAAAATTACAGAATGATACCCAAGGTTGTTTTCTTTGAAGTTGGTCCTTACACTTACAACCTCTATATTCTCATCACCAAGACAAGCTCTGAGCAGTAAGTTCATAGCTGGGATATTCTCTTTAAATACACTTCCAAATAGAAGATCATCCATCAGAGTCATCTCTTCTACAATTTTGATGATCTCTTGTTCCAATTGTTTATCCAAGAATACCTCCTTGCTATCTTACCTACACTTGAAAATAAAAAAATGTATCAACTATTTCTAGGCCCAAAAAGATAGGACATATGGCAACAAAAAAAAGTAGAAGAAATAATCGAGAAAAATAAAAAAAATCCCTAAAGCTTGCACTCTTTAGGGATATACCGCAAAAGCGGAGGTTATCTAGATACGACATGAGTATAAATACAGGGGAAAACTCACACGTACAGACATACTGTAACACGTTGTCTTATTTTTGCAAATATAAACAATAATTTTTTACAAGCTAATCTCTTTTTTAGCATCCAAGAGGTAAAGAGCAGAAGCGGAAAGGATAGCACCACTATCCCAGGAGCGTTTTCCCAGATTAGCTATTGCTTCCTCTACTGGTATAGAAAAAACGTCAATTTCTTCATTTTCGTCGAGGTTTTGACTGGAAACAAGCTCCAAATCTTCAGCTAGATAAACATACATCCTGTTGGACATGAATGCTGGATTTGGATTTATATCACCCAAAAATTTAATTGTTTTTGGCTTTATACCAGTCTCTTCCTGAAGCTCTCTCAATGCAGCAGTTTCTGGATCTTCACCCTCTTCCACTATGCCTGCAGGGAATTCTCTTGTGACATACTCACATCCATGCCTATACTGTGCTTCCATTACAAAACGAAGCACTCCATCCTCATCTCTGAAGACAGGAATGATAACTACCCAGTCAGGACACTTAAGCTCAAGAAAATTACCTTTCTTCCCATCTTGGCTAGTTCTTTCAATTTCATTGACACGGAAGATTGGGCACTTTAATAGTTCTCTTTTTTTACCGTTCTTCCAATTTAGATGCTCTGTATTCTCACAAACAGAAGAAAAACTATTCTTCGTCACTGTCGTCATAGATTCTATTGTGCCCCTCAGGGAGGACTACGTTGTACTCATTTGCATCCACATCTTTTGAATAGTCCTCATCCTTATAATTCTTGATTTTATTATTTGCTTTGGCTGCTCTGAGATAGGACTTTCCACCACTTAACAGTACTGCAATAGATCTGAGAGATGGAATGTTTGCACAGATAATCTGAAGCATAGAAGTGATAGGAACAGCAAGGAACATTCCTGGGATTCCCCAGATATAGCCCCAGAGAGAGAGGGACATGAGAATGACAAATGGGGATAGATTCAACTGAACACCCTGAAGTCTTGGATCAATAATATTTCCAAGTACAATCTCAATAGAAGTATTGATGATTGCAACATACAGGATAATTGTCCAGTTAGGAGAGAACTGAATTACTGCCATGAGTATAGTAATTGCAGTTGCAATAATAGAACCAACATTTGGGATAAAGTTCAAGATGAAGGCCATTACACCCCAGACAAGAGCGAAATCGAGACCAGTAAAAACTGCAGAAAGATAGAAGAGGAAACCAGTTGCAGCACTGATAATAATCTTCAAAAAGAGATACTTGGTGATCTGTCTGTTGATCCTTCCGAGCAATATGGTAAATCTGTGACCACTCTCTCTCGTAAAGACAGCTGCAAGCTTTGGCCTGAAGCTAGCTCTCTCGAATAATATAAAGAGCAAAGTAAGGATGATTACAAAAACATCGCCAACGATGGATACAGCCTTTGTTGAAATAGAAGTAAGGCTGGACATCAAGAGTCCATACCAGTCATAGTTCAGAGAATTAAGCAATGAGAAGTTAGGATCCAAATTGCTATCATAACGAGAAATAAACAGTGATAGCTGCTTATCGAGCAATATGACCCTATTATAGTAGTAAGGCAACTTTCCGATTATAAGATTAATCATTGAAAGAGTTGTATATACAATTGTTGTAATAACAAATATTACTAATGCCAATATGAAAATAATTGATAAGAACTCTGGAATTTTGATTTTTCTCATCTTTTCCATAATAGGATTTACCAAAGCAAAGATAACAATTGCTATTGCAACAGGAATTGTTAAGTCAGCTGTTACCTTCATTACGAACAAGAACAAGATAACAGTGGCAAAAACAAGACAGTTTCTTATTTGCTTTTGGTAATTTGAACTCTTAAAGTTATTCATACTCATAAAATCATAAAATACAAGACAAAAAGGAACAAGGAGTTTATTCTTATCTCTAATGGAAAAAGAGAATTATCTTGAAAGAATACACATTGTCCTGGTAGATACTCAGGATGGAGCGAATATCGGCTCGGTATGTAGAGCAATGAAGACAATGGGCCTTACCAGGCTGGATCTAGTAACCACAAGAGTCTATGACGAGGATAGAGTTAGAACTCTTGCCCTACATGCTGCAGATCTCTGGGAGAACGCAAGAAGATTCGAGACCCTTGATGAAGCATTGAAGGATAGTGTTTTTACTGTGGCATCTACAAGAAGAAGAGGAAAGCATAGAAAGCTTTCGGCCTACTCTCCTGAACAGCTTGCAGAGCATATAAATAAAATCCCAGAAGGCGATATCTCAATCGTATTTGGCAGAGAATCAGATGGACTACGTGACGATGAAGTAAAGCTTTGTTCTTCAGTTGTTACGATACCAACAAGTGATAAATTTCCATCTCTCAATCTTTCTCAGGCTGTCCAGATCGTTTGCTATACCCTATTCCAGAATGCTCAAGTTTATCCACAGGGGATGACAGCAGTTAGCCATGAAAGAATAGAGAAAGCAAGTCTCGAAGCTTGTGAGCACTTGAAGGCCATAGGCTACTTCAAGTGGGATGAGGAAGAGAAGTGGATGCTCCAGTTCTTGAAGGACACACTTGAGAAGGCAACCCTTTCAGAGAGCGAAATGCAACGGTTTGACAAACTTTTCAGGAAGATAGAAAGCATCAAAGTACACAAAGAAATCTAACAACAATTGAAAAAATCAAATCGTTTTTGATTTATTTTCATATGCAATTTGTAATTTATCTGAGATAATGTAAGTTAGAAAGCAAAAAAGGGGTAAAAAATGACTTCATTACGCGCTGATGCAGATTACATCATAAACAAAGCCATCGAGGCAGCTTTACCAGATACTGCTGTCAAGAAGGCACTCAAGGAATTTCCTGAAGTAAAGGGAAAGGTAATCCTTATCGCAACAGGAAAAGCAGCATGGCAGATGGCAGCCGCAGGATACGAAGTTCTTGGTTCAAGAATTGCTGGTGGCGTTGTAGTTACCAAGTATGAACACAGCAAGGGACCAATCGGTAACCTCCAGATTTATGAAGGTGGACATCCAGTTCCTGACGAGAACTCCTACAGAGGGACTCAGGCAGCAATCGATGCAGTAACAGGTCTTTCTGCAGATGACTGTGTTGTGTTCCTTATCTCAGGTGGTGGCTCTGCCCTCTTCGAAAAACCATTGATTCCAGCAGAGGACATGAAGAAACTCACTGGTGAACTACTCGCATCTGGTGCTGATATCACACTCATGAACACAATCAGAAAGAGAATGTCTGCAGTCAAGGGTGGCAAGTTCGCAAAGCTCTGTCAGCCAGCTAAAGTCTTCTCAATCGTTCTTTCCGATATCCTTGGCGACCCACTCGATATGATCGCATCCGGCCCTGCTTATCCTGACTCATCTACAGCAGAAGAAGCTAAGGCAATTGCAAAGCAGTACAACCTCACTCTTACAGATAAGATGAAGGAGCTTCTTGAAATCGAGACACCAAAGCAGCTCGATAACGTAACAACTCACGTTACAGGTTCTGTTAAGCAGCTCTGTGTCGCAGCAGAGAAAGCAGCAAAGGAGCTTGGCTACGAACCACTCACCTTGACCTCTTATCTTTCCTGTACAGCCAGAGATGCAGGTGTTTTCCTTGCTAACATGGCTCAGCACTATGCTGATTCAAAGAAGAGTCTTGCATTTATCTGTGGTGGCGAGACAGTTGTAAAGCTTGAAGGAAAGGGTCTTGGTGGCAGAAATCAGGAACTTGCACTTGCAGCAGCTCCACTTCTTGCAACTGTAAAGGATGCAGCTATCTTCTCAGTTGGCTCTGACGGTACTGATGGACCAACCGATGCAGCTGGTGGCTATGTAGACACTGATACAGAGAAGAAGCTCGCTGAAAAGGGCGTAAGCATTCCAGCAATCTTAAAGAACAACGATGCTTACCACGCACTTGAAAAGTGTGACGGTCTTGTAATGACTGGCCCAACAGGCACAAACGTTAACGATTTCGCTGTTCTCCTGATCAAGAGATAAGAAATA
>JAILRW010000026.1 GCA_024698005.1 Sphaerochaetaceae bacterium
CCTTGGCATATAAGAATGACGAAGATTCTCTTCCCAATTCAGAAGTCAAGCTTCATCAGTGGTTATCTTCTTCCGTTCGTCTCCTGTATAAGAGAGCTTTCTCTCTTCATCTTGCTCACCTCAAGCGGAACGCTGATCACAACTCTTCTATCGTACTTTGATGAGAGGAATGTTGTTCAGATGTCAAATGGAATCAATCTTTTGATCATCCTGGTAGTCCTTATCGTCAACTTCACTATAAACAAGCTGACAGGTGCATCAATCGATAAGGGAATTGGAGGAAACTGATATGCCAGAAATTATCTTGAAAAATATATCCAAGCGCTGGGGCAGCTTCAAGGCTGTAACCAATCTCGATCTCGTAATCGAGGATGGAGACTTTATCACCTTGCTTGGACCATCTGGTTGTGGCAAGACCACAACACTTAGAATGATTGCAGGTCTTGAGACCCCAACTGAAGGAGAGATCACAATAGATGGTAAAATCGTCTTCAGTAGCGAGAAGGGTATTAACGTTTCAGCGGCAAAGCGAGATGTAGGCTTTCTGTTCCAGAACTATGCACTCTGGCCTCATATGACAGTCTATCAGAACATCGCATTCGGCCTTGAGACACTTAAATGGAAGAAACCTGAAATTGAGAAGAGAGTCCAGGAGATGCTTGAAACTATGCAGATTGTGCAGTTCCGTGACCGTTACCCAGCAGAACTTTCAGGAGGACAGCAGCAGAGAGTTGCAATTGCCAGAACTCTCGCTCCAAGACCAAAGGTGCTCTTCATGGATGAACCTCTTTCTAACCTCGATGCCAAGCTTAGAGGAGAGATGAGAACAGAACTGAAGAGACTCCATAAGGATACAGGTTCCACTTTCGTCTACGTAACACATGACCAGCTTGAGGCAATGACCATGGCCACAAAGATCTGCTTGATGAAGGATGGTCTGTTGCAGCAGTACGATCCACCTCTAAAGGTGTACGCACTTCCTGCAAACCGATTCGTTGCTGACTTTGTTGGAAACCCAACGATGAATTTCATCCCTGGAGAGGTAATCTCGAAAGAGGGTGAAACAGCCGTTGTAAAGCTCCTGGGAGAGAGATTTGTATATACAGCAAGTGGAGAGTTCAAGCTTCCTTCCTCTGCTGTAACTATCGGAATCAGACCTGAGTATCTACCAATCTCTGAGAATGGGGATTTGAAGGGCTTGGCCTATTCCACTCTCCCTGCTGGTATGGAGACTACTGTAAAGATCAAGATTGCAGATACCTTACTTTCATCCGTAATGTTCGGCTCTCTTGACTATAAGGTCGATTCAGATATCTATTTCAATATAGTTGGATCTAACATCCTGCTTTTCGATAATGAGGGGAAGAGAGTAGCAGCTGGTGAAATGAAAAAGGAAAAATAGCATGCTTCTAGGTATTCCGTCATTGATTGAATTCAGAACTGTCAGAGAGCACCTTGCCTTTGCCAGAGAAAACGGCTTCTCGTTTTTCGAGATGAATCTTTCATTCCCTTGGTTCCAGTCTGACAAGCTTGATATAGATGAGCTTATAAGATTTTCAAAGGAGTATGGGGTAGGCTATACGATCCATCTTCATGATCAGCTGAACCCATTTGATTTCTCACCTGAGATCAGAGAAGGAGGCATCAAGAGTATCGAATATGCTCTGCACCTTGCACAGATGATCGATGCAAAAAGGCTAACGCTCCATCTGCAGAATGGTATGTATTCATCAGTAAATGGGACAAAGATATATGCATACGAGGTTGCCATTGATGAGTATCTGTCATATGTGGATGAGATGGCCAGGCTGGTTGAAAACAGGCTGAATGGTACTGACTGCTTCTTCTGTATAGAGAACACCAAGGGCTTCCTTCCTTATCACAGAAAGGCAATTGAGCTCCTTTTAAGCTACCCTTGCTTTGCTCTTACCTTCGATGTAGGCCACAATGCAAAGGCAAGTGAGGATGATGAGTCCTTCATCCTATCGCACAAGGACAGGATTAGGCACTTCCATATCCACGATGTCACCAAGAAGGCAAACCATGTAGCCTTGGGCACTGGCTATCTCGATATTCCTCGCTACATGCAATTAGCTAAGGAGGTCGATGAAAGTGTCGTTCTTGAAATCAAGGAGACACAGGCAATCACAAAGAGCCTGAAATATCTTGAAAATCTCAGATAAAACAGTGAAGCCGTGGTTTTTTGCCACGGCTTCGACTCTGTAAGAGGTTAATCTCAGATTAAAATGTCTGCGTAAGCCTTCAAGACTTCATCGCCCTCACAGCCTTTGAGAACCTTCTTTGCAAGGATCTTACCAAGCTGTACGCCTTCCTGATCGAAGGAGTTGAGGTTCCAGAGAAGACCCTGGAACATTACCTTGTTCTCATAGTGAGCAAGGAGCGCACCGAGAGCCTTTGGTGTGAGCTGCTCTGCAGAAAGGAGAGATGAACATCTTTCACCATCGAACTCCTTGTTAGGATTCTCGTCAGTCTTTCCAAGAGCGAATGCAACAATCTGCGCTGAGAGGTTTGCATTGAGCTTGGTCTGGCTTGTGGAGCCTTCGATTACGATATCCTTGCCTCTCTGATTTTCCTTGAATCCGATGAACTGGAGAGGAACGATATCAGTGCCCTGGTGAAGCAGCTGATAGAAGCTGTGCTGACCGTTGGTGCCTGGCTCACCGAAGATAACTGGACCAGTTACATAGTCTACCTTATCACCGAAGCGGTTTACATGCTTGCCATTTGACTCCATATCGAGCTGCTGGAGGTGAGCTGGGAAGCGAGAAAGGGCCTGTGAATAAGGGAGAATTGCAGTTGCTGGATAACCAAGGATGTTTCTGAGATAGAGGCCAATGGATGCATCGAGAAGGGAAGGATTCTTCTTGATATCCTTCTCAAGTGCGAGCATATCTGCTTCGTGAGCGCCATCAAGGAGTTCCTTGAAGGTGTCAAAACCGAGAGAGAGTGAAAGGATTACACCACCTACAGCACTTGTTGAGCTGTATCTACCACCGATGTAGTCGTCGATATAGAAGGCATCGAGTACAGAAGAGGAGCCTGCGAGAGGGCTGGTCTTACTTGTAACTGCAACAAGGTGCTTAGCTGGGTCAACGCCCTTCAATGATTTGGTTACGAGTTCCTGGTTTGTCAATGTTTCAAGGGTTGTACCACTCTTGGATACGAGAACAAAGAGGGTGGTTTCAGCATTGAGGCGGTCAATTACTGCTGCTGCATCATCTGGGTCGACGTTGCTGATGAACTCAGCCTTGAGCTGCTTTGTGCCCTTGCCAGAGCAATAGCCTGTGAGTGCAAGATAGAGCGCTCTTGGACCAAGGTCAGAACCACCGATACCAATCTGACAGACAGTATCGAATGCCTTACCAGTTGAACCCTTGATTTCTCCATTTCTTACCTTGTCTGCGAATACTCTGATTCTCTCGAGCTGGCTCTTGTAGAATTCATCCTTATCTTCACCGTCTGCCTCTACCTTTGCACCAAGACAGTTGCCTCTAGTGAGCTGATGAAGAACAAGGCGCTTTTCTCCTGTGTTCATAACTTCGCCAGAAAGGAGTGCCTTGTACTTGTCGAGTACTTCCTGCTCGTCAGCAAGAGCCTGGAGTGAGGAGATGATCTTCTCGTCAACAGGCATTGCTGCATAGTTGTATGTAAGACCTCCACCGACCTTTACATTTGAATTCTTGATTCTATCTGCACTGAGGACCTTCTTGAGTGAAACCTTTTCTGCAGCCTGAAGTGCCTTGTAGGCATTTGCCTTGTCCAAATTGGAATAATTCATATTTTCTCCCCTTTGTTATTCCTGTATGTCTGGAATTCTTGTCTGGAAGCTTTCCAGCAAGTCTTCCTTGGTCATTCCCTCTCTGAGAATGAGGAAGATGGTATCATCTCCGGCCAAAGTTCCGAGGATCTCAGGTAGGTTCAGTACATCTAGGGCGAAGCAGACACTGTTTGCATGTCCTGGACGAGTCTTAACGACACCAAAATTTCCAGAGAACTCAATTGAGAGTATACCTCTTCTTACATCATGTATGTAGCTTTTCTCTGATTCTGTTACTAGATCATTTTCTGGAAGTGAATAGTAGTAGCCGGACCATCCGTCTGATATCTTCCCAACCTTCAAAAGCTTCAGGTCTCTTGATAATGTTGCTTGAGTAACGTTGAAGCCTTCTTTCTTGAGAAGATCCAAAAGAGTATCCTGGCTGTCGATCCTGTTGTTTTTAATCAGTTCTTTGACCACAGCCAGCCTGTTGTGTCTTTCTCGCACATCAATCTCCTTGAATTATTATATGCATTCCTTATGCAATAAATATACAACTTAAAAAATTTGCTTACAAGCAAATTGATGTAATGAAGTATTCGATATATCCTTTCTATATGATCGCATTGGTAATTCTTGCCGTACTGGCACTCATAGCAGTTGTTATCGCTCTTTATTTCGTTTCTACCTATAACGCACTTGTGCGTCTTAAGAATAAGCTTTTTGAAGCTTCTGCAGGAATTGATGTACATTTGAAGGAGAGGTATGATCTCATACCCAATCTGGTCGAGACCGTAAAAGGGTATGCCAAGCACGAGAGTGGGACTCTCGAGGCTGTAATCAAGGCAAGAAACAGTGCAATTGTTTCAACCTCTTTCAGTGAGAAGGAAAAAGCAGACCAGCAGGTCAGTGGAGCTCTCGGTAAGCTTTTTGCTTTAAGCGAAGCCTATCCTGAACTCAAGGCTGATACCAGCTTTGTTAACCTTCAGAACAAACTTACTGCTGTTGAGCATGAGCTCTTGAACCAGAGAAAGTACTACAATGCAATTGCTCGTGAAATCAACACCAAGATCGAGCTCTTCCCATCCAGTATCGTTGCAAATATGTCTGGCTATACAAAGTATCCATATGCTGAGGTAGAAGAAGAGGCAAAGAAGAGAGTCGAAGTGAAGTTCTGATGAAAAAAACTTCTATCTTAATACTTCTGTTACTCCTTCCTTCTCTCCTGTTTGCAGAGAATTTTACTTTCCGCTCCTATGATGTCTTTGTAACCGTGCATGAGAACAGGGTATATGAGATAAGGGAACATATTGAACTTGAATTCACTCAGATAAGCCATGGAATTATTCGAGATATCCCTGTAGGAAGTGGAAGAGACAAGTATATATTGAAGCTGATAAGCTCCTCAGATCCTTATGAAAGGAGCTATGAGAATGGCTATGTTTCCTTCCGCCTTGGCTCAGCAGATGAATATGTGCTAGGCCCTAAGAGCTATGACCTTGTATACACATTGGATGTAGGTGCGGATGAGTATGAGGAGTATGACGAGGTCTACCTTAATTTGCTTGGTTCTGAGTGGGGTGTTCCTGTAAACAACTTCACTTTCAAGGTTGATCTGCCATCCGAAGTAGATCCTGACTATGTCTTTATTACCAGTGGTCAATATGGAAACAAGAGTAATACTAGAGTCAGATATTCAATTTCAAATGATAGAAAGAGCATAGAGGGATATGCTCCCTACATGTATACAAATGAGGCTATAACCCTTCGTGTCGAATTTGAAGAGGGGACATTCAAGGGAGCAAGAAAGCCTTTGAATCTATCAATTCCAGCTCTTTTGATTTCAATCTTGGGAACAATTCTTATTGTCTTGTTCTCCTATTATCTCTTTGCAAGATTTGGAAGGGATGAAAAGCCCGTAGTCGTTGTCCGTTTCGATCCTCCAGAAGGCCTCAACCCTTGTGAAGTGGGTTATATAAAGGATGGCGTAGTTGATGAAGAGGACCTCACTGCTATGGTATTCTATTGGGCAGACAAGGGCTATATAAGAATAGAAGAGGATAAGAAGGACTTTACACTTGTAAAGATTAAAGAGATCTCAAGTGAAGCAAATGATGGTGAAAGGATCTTCTTCAATACGCTCATGTTCCAGGAAAGAGTGAGCAGTAAGGACCTTGAGAGAGCAAAGTTTGGAGATAGGCTTCACGAGATTATTATTCCTATAATAAGAAAGCGATTTGAAAGGGGAGAGTGTCTACTTAAGGACAAGAAGGCAAGAAATGCAACCTTGATAATCAACATGTGTGCTCTTGTATATACAATCTTTTCTGGCTTGATGCTTACTTTGAATACTCTTGATATCGCGCTTTTTGTTGTAGCTGTTTCTTTCTTCCAATTCGTTCTGCTTTCAACCTTCTTCAAGCGCATATTCGAGAACAAGGAGTTTGCAAAGAAAGGGTATACATACTTCAGTTTCTTGTTCGCTATTGCTGCTTCTGGCCTTGCCTTCGTTATTGAAAATATCTTCTCATACAGTTCTTATGAGAACCTGGCCATAAGCTTCATAATCTCCCTTTTTCTCGTTGTTGGCATGTTCCTCCTCTGTCTTCTTGCTACTGTTACAGAGAAGAGGACAGCCTACGCTCAAAAGAAACTCGAGGAGATTCTAGGCTACAGAGAGTTTATCGAGAAGGTTGAAATCGATAAGCTAAAAGCTCTCATCGATTCAGATCCTGAGTACTTCTACCACAATCTAAGCTATGCAATAACTTTAGGCCTTGAAAAGAAATGGGCCAAGAAATTCTCTTCAATTACACTACGCACTCCTGATTGGTATTCAGGCTACAGTGTTGCTGGAGATGCTCTATTCTATTCTGCCTTGAATCATCGCTTTAGAAATGCTTATATTACAACAGCAACAAGAACTACAGTAGAAAGAGCTCCAGGTGGAAGGGCTAGTGGAACATTCCATGGTGGCAGTGGTTTCTCCGGCGGCGGTGCCGGTGGTGGTGGAGGACGATCATGGTAGAAGGTGAATTGTTAGGGCTTATTCTTTCCCTAGTCTTTTTGGTAGCGATAATTGCATTAGGGTTTTTGGCTAAGCTCAGTGGACGCTTTTCACCAGAGTCCGTTAGAAAGATAATCCATATTGGAGTTTCCAACTGGATTTTGATAAGCGCAAAGTACCTCTCCACCTTTTGGGTAACCTTGCTAGGTCCTATCCTTTTTACTCTCCTGAACACACTCTTCGTTTATTCTGGTGCTTCAAAAGTTTTGGGAATGGGGGATAGAAAGAGGGACAATGGTCTTATCTACTTCCCAATCTCTATCATAGTTCTATACCTGCTAAAATATTCTAATGTCATTGCCCTCGAGGATGTAGTTCTCGGTGTTCTGGTCATGGGCTATGGTGATGGCCTTGCAGCCCTTATCGGTAAAAAGTTTGGCTCCCATAAATTTTCTTTAATGAAGGCAAACAAGAGTGTCGAAGGCTGTCTTGTAATGTTTGTTGTTACCTGTATACTCACGCTTGTCATAAAGAATACAGAGCTTTCCAAGGTACTTATAATCGCTATAGTGGCAACACTACTTGAAGCTATAACACCACTTGGTTTTGATAATATTACAGTTCCAATCATCACAGGACTTCTGGGAGGTCTTATTTGCTGACCATCCTAGATAGCTACATGCTCACAGTAGAGCCAATTATACGCTTTTCAATTTATGCGGGAGCTATGCTTGCACTTGCCTTACTTACTTACAAGGCAAAACAGCTCACCGTTTCTGGCGCTATTGGTGCTTTCTTCATGGGCTTTGGCTCCCTTTGGTGTGGTGGTTTTACTGCGCTTTCCCTATACCTTTTCTTCCTTGTCTCTGCGGCCGTGATTGGAAAGCTATCAAAACGTGCTCGCGGGGTTGTGAAGATCCAGAAGAAGGGTGGTACTCGTGATATTGCTCAGGTTTTTGCAAACGGTGGACCTGCTCTTCTTGCTATAGTCCTCTACCATTTTACCAAGAACCACATCTTCCTGGTTGTCTTCTGCGCCTCCCTTGCCGAGGCTGTCGCAGACACCTGGGCTGGAGAAATTGGTGTGCTCTCTGAAAAGCCTCCTGTTTCAATAATTACATTCCGCCCAATGCCAAAAGGCCTTTCAGGAGCAGTTTCCTTTCTGGGAACTCTTGCAGGTCTTCTTTCTACAGTTCTCTATGCAATCTTCTACA
>JAILRW010000043.1 GCA_024698005.1 Sphaerochaetaceae bacterium
TGGCCTTCTCGTATGCATCCACACGCTTCATACTATCAGTAATATGGGTAACTGCCATAAATCCTCCGCAACACACCATTATATAAGGAATTACACAATGGTGCACAGCATAATCTTTGACTTTAGTATACACCTAAATGAGTCCAAGCGAATGAAAACTTTTTCAATTTGTTGCGTTTTGTTGTCATCTTTTAAAATAGTGTATAAAAAAGTTGAATCTGATTACTTGCAATACATAAAGAGAGGCTCCATCACTGGAGCCTCTGAACAACCTTCAATCTTTCAGGCCTTTATCTTATCAACGGTATTCCAGACTCTCTGTGCAACCTCGCTTGCCTTTGCATAGATAGCATCGACATCAAGTCCAGCAAATACTCTGTCTTCCATTACGACCTTTCCATCGACAAGAACTGTATCAACATGTCCGCTTGCCATACCCCATACGAAGTGACCTGCAGCATTCTCCTTCTTCAATGGAGTTGGGTTGTGGTAGTTGAGGAGTACCAAGTCAGCAGTATATCCCTTCTCTACCTTTCCCCACTTTCTTCCATCACCAAAGCAGGTCTCTACAAGACGGTTGCCTCTGTTGAGAGCCTTGACGTAGTCAGCTGGCCAGAATGGGAGGTGTTCATCCTTATGCTTGAAGAATGCAATCTTCAACTCTTCGAACATGTTTCCACCACAACCATCAGTACCGATTACCAGATTCTTGACATCAGTGATGCGCTTAAGATAACCAACACCATTGTTCATATTGGATCTTCCATTGTGAGCGAAGAAACAATCATGAGCATTGATAGTCTTGATCTCATCATCATTGAGGAAAAGACCATGGACAAGCAAAGTCTTGTTTGAAAGCAGATCATTCTCTTCAAGGCGCTTTACAATATCCTTTCCGTAGATATGGTGTGAATGAATTACATCGTACTTATCCTCAGCACAGTGAAGATGCATACCTCTATCAGTTTCTTTCACAGCTTCGCTCATCAGCTTCAATCCCTCATCTGGGATTGTGAATGGAGCGTGGCCACCGATCATTGCCTCACAGAGAACCTTCTCACCATTTGCCTTTCTAGAATCGACTTCCTTGGCAAAGCGTACATTCTCTTCGACACCAGCCTCTACTTCCTTCATGCCTCCATTTCTATCAGTTACCTCATAGCAGGTTGCACCTCTGACACCAACTTCTTCCATGCCCTTGGCAATAGTAGAAAGGGAGCCCTTGATGTAATTAGGAGATGCATGATGGTCGATACAAGTTGTGGTACCTGCAGCGATTGCATCAAGTGAACAGATAAGTGATGAGTAGTAGCAAGCCTCTTCATCAAGTCCTCTATCAAGACGCCACCACCACTCCTTGAGAACCTGAATGAAGTCAGTCTGTGGTCCTGCACTGATAAGCATGCCTCTTGAAAGACCTGAATAATAGTGATGATGGGAACAGACATTACCTGGCATCAGGACTCTGTTCTTTCCTTCAATTACCTTGTCAGCCTTTACATCTGCAGCAATTCCTTTTCCAACACCTGTGATAGTGTCGCCAGAGATGACGACATCTACCCCATTCAGAACCTCGAAAGGAGGTTCAGTCTGCATGACTCTGACATTCTTGATTACAGTTATCATCCATCCTCCCTTATTCGTCTACTTCGTTAAGAAGATATGAGTAGGAAACGAATACTTCATTTATCATTGCGATAACTTCCTTAGGAGCATCGAGCTCGAGAGTATCACCCTTGATCTTTCCTTCACTTACCTTTCCATCCAAGCGGAGAGTAATCTTGTCACCCTCTACCAGGAAGCCAGAATTGGTGCTGTTCTCAAAGTCGTCTCTTCTGGAGAAGAGTGTGAACTTCTTGAGATATGGACCACCATCGTGAGGACAGAAGGCTGCACAGTTGCCACACTCATTACAGTATGCATCGATGTGCAGAATCTGATATGGGTTCTCGAAGAAGCCATAGTTTCTCACATCCAGAGCAACGTTGGCTCTATTAGGACAAACCTCGGTACACTTGTTACAGAGGTATGAACACTCGAGACACCTCTTTGCCTCTCTCTTAGCAAGCTCGTCTCCACATACAGTATCACAGCTGGTGCAGATTTGATGCTTCTTGTCCCTGAGTTCCTTGAAGAAGAGATCTTCTGCCTTTGTGAGCTCTTCAATGTCGCTCTTTTCAAGCTCTGGAAGCTCTTCTTCTGTGTTATCCTCAACCTCTTCATTGATGGATGCGATACACTCATCGACGGCCTTTCTTGCAGAAGCCATGCATCTTACAACAGTGGATGGACCGGAGGCAGTATCACCTACAACGTAGATACCTCTTGACTCATCTCCAAGTGGATAGCCCTTCTCGTTGAGAGCAAGACCAAGAGCAGAAAGTCTTTCACCATGAGGCAGTTCACCAACTGCGGCTACTACTGCATCACATGGGATTGTCTCTGTCTCATCTGTCTCGACAGGTCTTCTTCTACCAGAAGCGTCTGGCTCACCAAGAGCCATCTTCTTCAATGTAAGGACACCATCAGAAAGATCGGAAGGATTTACCTGGAATAGGAACTTTACACCGTCTGCCTTGGCAAGCTTGTACTCTTCCTTGTCTGCAGGCATCTCAGTGACGCTTCTTCTGTAGACATCTGTTACACACTTACCGCTCTTCAAAAGTGCTCTAGCTGCATCCATTGCGGTATTACCACCACCAACGACTACAACATTCTTGCCCATCTCAGGAGCCTTGCCATGCTTCAAAGCAGAAAGATATTCAAGAGCATCCATGACCTTACCGTTACCAGTAAGCTTCAATCCTCTCTCCTTCTCTGCACCTGTTGCATAGAAGAGATAATCAAAACCAGCAGCCTTCAATGCATCGACTGTTGTTTCCTCTGCTGTTGCACCGAAGTGAGTCTTTACACCATGGGAAATGATGAAGTCTACATCTCTCTGAACAATCTCTTCTGGGATTCTGAATTCAGGAATAACGTTTCTTACAACACCGCCAGCAGTTTTTTCTCTTTCATAGAGTGTTACATCAAAACCTGCACGAACAAGGAACAGACAGGAAGCGAGACCAGCAGGACCTGCACCAATTACGGCAGCCGTGATCTCTGTTGGTTCTTCTGGCTTCTGCCAGATTTCAGAAAGGAATTCTTCTCTACCCTCTTCTGCTGCAAGTCTCTTGATCTCTCTGATCTGGATAGCACCCTCATAATCCATTCTGGTACAGTGGAGCTGGCACTGATGGTCACAGATCCAACCTGTAATATTAGGAAGTGCATTCTTCTCAAGTATTAAAGAGAGAGCTTCGGCTTTTTCGCCTGCACCCATGAGCTGGATGTATTCAGGAATATCCTGATGGATTGGACAAGCTTCTACACATGGAGCGACATAACAGTCGGTCAACGAAAGAGGAGTTCCAATCTTTACTCTATCAGTGCCTCTGAAATCCTTGTTTATGATAT
>JAILRW010000114.1 GCA_024698005.1 Sphaerochaetaceae bacterium
CACTCCACTTGTATTGAAGTGTTTCTTCAAAGGAAGAGCACTCTTTTCAATATACTCTCTCATCTCTTGCTTACTTGGCCACTGGCTTTTCAGATCTATAGAGGTGAACTCAATATTGTTATCAGAGAGCCACTTGAGCGCTTTTCTACAAGTTGAACATTTGCTATAGCAATAGACTTTTATCATCACATTCTCCTAAAAAGAACATCCTCTCTGCGTGAGAGAGGATGATAGATTACTTATCGATCTTGAAATCGAGGACAACCTTGACAGTTTCATCTGCCTCAGTAATTGAAGCATTGCCACCGTGAAGCTCCATGATCTTTCCTGTAATTGGGAGTCCCATTCCAGAGCCCCCCTCATGCCTTGAAAGATCACCTCTTGACCATGGCTCGAAGAACTGTGGGACTGATTGAGGCAAATGACCAGGGTTTGTAACAGTTATCACCCCGCCTTCAGCTGTTATTGTTATCACTCCTTCAGGAGCTTCATGCAGAGCGTTGAGAACAATTTCCTTTATAGCTCTTGAAACAAGCTTCTGATCTATACAAAGCTTCTCGCCTTCCTTGATATCAAGCTTAATGATGTTTCTATTTACTCTAAGTGAGGAAATGACATCATCTACCAGGTCAAAGACCTCGATATCTTTCTTTTCAATTACAAGGTCAGGATCAGAAATAAATGAGTAGTACCTGATGGAATCGATTCTGGATGAAAGAGTTCGGCACTCTTTAGAAATAGAATCGACAAGGTTCTCATTTATCGGGAAGATTCCATCCTTTGCACCATCTAGAAGAAGAGTCATGCTCGTTATTGGAGTATTGAGATCGTGTCCGATACTTCTTACCCACTCCTGGCGATTTCTTCTGTTTGTCTCTAGCGTTCTGGCAAGCAACAAAAGGGAATCACTTATCTCATCCAGTTCATAGACTCCTGTCTTCTTGAATTCTACATCGAACCTTCCATGGCTAAGAGCAGAGACTGTGTCCTTTATCGCATCTATCTTTCTAGTGTTCCTTCTTGAATATAGGAAAGAAGAGATCATTGCAACGATGATTGCAACAAACAGAACAGAAACCAGGGAAGCGACCATATGCTCAAGGAAGAACTTTGTAGGTCCGTATACTCCAAGAGTTGAAACCAGTACCTCGATGATTACAACCTCTTCCTCGTTGTAGCTTATGATTATTCTTCCTGAAACATCTTCAGGAGTCATCCCCTGAGGTACGCGGATTGCACGGTTCTCAAAAAGTAGCTCATCATAGTAGACAAGGTTGATATTTTCCTCGTCCTCATAGATGTCATAGGTTGCGATCCAAATTCTCTTGCTTCCGTTTTTGAGATTGTCAGGATTAAGACCTGCGTAGCTTCTAAGCTGCGAAACACCAGAAATATCATTGCCCTTGACATCACCCTTCGGAGTCGTACCGAAGAAGACTACCTTACTGTAATCTGGAGCATGGAGGATGAGACCTGATACACGACCATCGACCGCATCTCCGGCTATATCCATTATCATCTCTGGAGTAAAAGCCTGAGTTTCTATGATTTTTTCCTTTATCTCGGCCATGTAATCGCGGGTTACATATTTTGGCCAGGAGTAGCTCATAAAAAAACCAGCTGCCATCAATCCTATGATCTGGAACAGCAAGATGATCAAAGCGATACCTAGTACTGTTGTAAAGGTTCTAAAGAATTGCCTTCTTGAAAGAAACATTCTTAGACCCTCTTTCCAACAAACTTGTAACCATAACCACGTACAGTATCAATCCAGTTACCTGGCTTCAGCTTGGCCCTTATATTCTTTATATGGGTATCAACAACTCTTTCGTAGCTTTCAAAGGAGTAGTCGAAGCACTCCTCAAGAATCTTGTTCCTGACTACCAGCTCTCCTGCGTTGTTTGAAAGGGTGAGCAGAATTCTCCACTCTGCAGCAGTCAATGGAATCTCTTCATCATCAATCCTTATGATGTGCTGGCCCTCGTCAATGAGGAGCTTGTTTCCTTCCTCACTCTCAAAGAGAGGATTCTCACTGTTTACAGCTTCCTGAGAAGAATCAAGTCTTCTGAACAGAGCCTGAACTCTCAGGACAAGCTCTTTAGGAGAGAAAGGTTTTGAGATGTAGTCATCTGCACCAAGTTCGAAGCCTAAGATTCTATCACTCTCTTCAGTTCTTGCTGTCATGAAGATGACAGGAAGCTGAGGATACTCTTTTTTTAAATTCTTGATAAAAACAAAACCATCACCATCAGGAAGCATGACATCCTGAATGATCAGATCAGGGAGACGTTCTGCAATTGCCTTCTTGGCCTCTGCCAAGTTTGCCTGCCCCTTTACCTCAAAGCCAGAGAGCTCGAGATACTGGCTCACGCCTGTCCTAATGACATCGTGATCTTCTACAATGTATATCAACTTCATATTTTGATATTTAACACCTCAAAAATCCATTATCAAGAAAATAGTATTTAACTACACAGAATCTACATTATTAGGCCTATAATGCTACTTTTTTATCTCACTCCGTGTTAAATTAAAATCCATGAAAGTCTCGAAGGTAGAAATATTCTTTATAATTCTTATACTTCTTCTCTCCCTGCTTACAGTTCTTATAAGGCGAGAGAAGGGAGCAAATGTAAGAATCGAGACAGAAGAACAGAGCTACCTCTATTCATTATCTGAAGATAGAGATCTTTACTTTGACGGTCCACTTGGCGTTACACAAGTAAAGATAAGTAATGGGAGGGCCTATATAGTTTCAAGCCCCTGCCCTAACCACACCTGCTACCACGGCTACGTAGAAACATATCCAGACACAATAGTCTGTCTTCCAAACCACGTCTCTCTCTACGCAGAGGGAAAAGGAGAGGTAGATGCGACAAGCTTCTAAGAAGGACTATATAATCTACCTCACTGCCCTTTCACTACTCCTCAGTGTAGTAGAGAATGCTCTGCCAAGACCCGTCCCCTTCTTCAGACTTGGTTTTGCAAATCTTCCCCTGCTCTGGGCACTCTCCTCTCTGAATTTCAAGGAGTATCTGCTGTTAGCATTTGGCAAGTGGCTCTGTGGTTCCTTTGTCTCAGGAACCCTTCTATCCCCATTTGCTCTGATGGGAGCTGGAAACACCTTCTCCTCCGCACTTTTGATGTACCTGATCCACAAGCTCTCCAGAGGAAAAATCTCAAGGTATCTGATAAGCCAGCTGGGTGCAATGATAAGCGCAATTGTACAGCTCTATATAGCCGCAATAATTTTAACTGACAGCGTACTGCGGCTACTACCTATCATGCTTGTCCTAAATGAGATATCTGGCCTAGTAATTGCCTACATATCCTATCGCTTTGAGCCACTTGAGGAGGTAGAATTTGAAACAGAACCAAACAAAGAGAAGAAGAACAGCCTTCCTATAATGATTCTATATCTTGTTGCAATTATCTCGACCTTCCTGCTAGATGATCCTGCCCTACTGCTTCTTGCATTTGCACTCTCTCTTGTTCTTTGTGTAATTGCAAAGCGTAAGATCATGTGGATGATATACATCGTAACAATTCTAGCAGTCACGCTCTTTGGCCTATTGGTGCCAGAAGGCAGAGTTCTGTTCTTGTTTGTAACAGAAGGTGCTTTGAGAGAGAGTTTGATTAGAGCATTGAAGCTCGTCACTCTTACTGCAATCTCTCAAAGTTTTTCAAACCTTGCACTTATATCCGATGGCTTTATTGGAAAGGTTCTCTTCCTCTCATCTGGCATGATCAGCACCTTCTACGAAAGCGAAGGTGGAATAATAAAGCGAATAGAAAAGACACTCAGCACTGAGTTGAGAGGTAAAGAGGTAAAGAAGAGAGCCTATAGCCAGACTTGGCTTTCAGCTGTTCTTATTGTGTTAGCTCTTCTATCAGTTCTTTCGGAAGTTCTTCTGTAAACATATGCTCAGAAAGCGATACGAGTAGAGCTCTGATATCATCATCGAGCTCAACAATGGACAAGCTATCTGACAGCACTGGTCCTGAATAGGAAACTCGCTCTTCCTTTACAAAGTAGAAGTTATCAAAGTAATTGAGGTACAGAGATAGGATAAGCTCGTTGGGCCTATCTTTTTCCCATACAATCTTGACCAGTCGGTTTCCTCTTTCATAATTTACTGAAAACATGTTACAAATTGTACTGCGCCACATTATTCGGTGCAACCGGAGTTTATATGAGCTTGATAGAACCAATTGTGCTCAAGGGCTTCAGAGACAGCCTTCCTGAGCAGGAAATTCCAAAGAAGAAGATTATGAGAGCGCTGGAAGACCAGTTCCAGTCCTACGGCTTTGTACCTATCGACACACCAGCACTGGAATACACCTCAGTACTCCTTGGCAAAGGTGGTGGAGAAACTGACAAGCAGATTTTCCACTTCACAGATAATGGTGGAAGAGAGGTCGCAATGAGATTCGACCTCACTGTCCCTTTTGCACGCTTCTTGGCTGCTCACACCTCCTCTTTATCTCTCCCCTTCAAGAGATATCACATCAACAAGGTATGGAGAGGTGAAAACCCACAGAAAGGACGCTACAGAGAGTTCATCCAGTGCGACTTCGATATCGTAGGAGCTGACAATGCAGAATCGGATTTCGAAATCCTTTCACTCATGGACCAGTCCTTCAAAATGCTTCAGGTAGGTGGCTACACCTTCCATGTAGCACACAGAGGCCTTTTCAATGC